>JBIOVR010000467.1:0-5413 GCA_044867875.1 Chitinophagaceae bacterium | reverse complement strand
CAGCCTTGCAATATTGCTTCGCTCACTGTATAACGATAGACCGGTTCGCCAAAGTAGCCTACAGTGTGCATTGCAGGAGTAGCAGTCAGGCCAATTTTTATCGCGTCAAAATATTCCAGCACAGTTCGCCACACATTGCTTTCCTTCGAAGTATAGCCACGATGACACTCATCCGCAATAATGACATCAAAAGCATGAATGGGAATATCTAATGTATCAGCATCAGATTCATCATCGTTATCGTTATCATCGTCACCCATCACAGCATCTTTTCCCAGCAGATTTATTGCCATACGTTGAATAGTACATATGTAGACAAAGGTTTTTGTGGCATCTGGTTTTGTCAAATATTCGTTGGGTAAAACATTTACATCAAACTTTTCATTTTCATCCAGGTCTTCCTTTTTAAATCGCTGGCTGTATAACTCATACTCCTGGTTGAGCTTAAGACCAGATGGTGTTTCAAACGCTGCAAAAGCGGTTGCGGCCTGTGCAGCCAATGCTTTTCTGTCAACAAGAAATAGGATCCTCTTTGCTTTTTTTGATTTCAGTAATCGATAGATCTGGTTTACTGTTGTAAAAGTTTTTCCTGTGCCTGTTGCCATGGCGAGCAACATTTTTCTTTTCCCATCTATAATTGCATCTTCAGTTGCTTCAATGGCTTTCCTTTGATAGGGTCTCAATTTTGGATTGTCAATTGGCGTTTCTTTAAACCATAATGAAGACATTACCTCATTTCGATTAAAGAATTCCCAGAGAGCCGATGGAGAATAAAAATCATGTATGGCACGGTTTAAATTGTGGGAATTGCGAACATCTAAGAAGAAAACCTGCTCCCCACTTGAAGAGAATAAAAAAGGAACCATATACTCACCCCATCTACCAACATTATGGATAACACCTTTTGCATAGCGCTTTGCCTGTTCCAATACATTTTGTGCACCTACTCCATATTTTTTTGCCTCAACAATACCTAACAATTTTCCGTTGACGAATAAGGCATAATCTGCCGGGCCGTTTTCGGTTGGATACTCTTCCACAGCATGATTTGAAAGCGTTGAGGTGTCTAAACCCAATACATATGGCAGAATTTGCCAATCAAGTTTTTTGAGTTGGGTGTCTATTCTTTTCTTTCGGGTTATTCTCTCTGATTCGGAAAAAGGCATAAGTGGAGCCTAAATATAATAAAGAAGACCTGATTTACATAAAGAGTTAAAATACCGTCATTTAATCGCTTCAGTAATGACAAAATTATCATTGGAATTTGGCTGATCAAAATAATGTCGGTAAGCGACCAGCTTGCCTTTTTTAGCCACGCTATAATCCAGGCAGCAAACATTCGAAGCTTGCCATTGAGGTGCTTCATCCTCCAGCCAATAGTGACCAAAGAAAACAGCTGGAGTGTTTTTGTTATATCCTTCAGCCCAATCTTCTGAAGAAACTTCTTGGGGTTTTACTTTATCAGGAGCATGAAATAAATATTGATCATAGGTCAGGTTTGTGGAACCCAACCACCATCTTGTTCGACATTCGGTTCTTATATTCCCGTCCTTGTCAATAAAATATTCTCCATTGGGCAATGTTATTTCTTTTCCTTTCAAGGTTTCTTCAAAAACTTTCCACTCCTGAGTATCTTGAATATGCGCTTTTAATAATAATTCTTTGGTCAATGGGCTATTGAGCTTTTTCAGGAAATCGATATTACTATCATCCCAACAAGCATGTACTATTCTTAAGCCATCTTTTTCCAGATATAGGGGAAGATTTTCAAACCATGCTAAATAGTCATCCCACTCATTATCATGATCTTTAAATTGTTTTATAGTTTCATAATGCTGCATTAAATTTTTTATAGAATGTTCCCGGATATGGCCTCCAGAAAGGTTATGGTATTTAAATGCAAGCGCATTATATTCATGATTGCCCATAATGGCCAATGCTTTTCCCGCATCAACCATGCTTTTCACGATCGAAAGGGCCTCTCTTATTTCAGGTCCTCGATCAATATAATCTCCAACAAAAATTGCTTTGCGTTCTGAGTGGGCCCATACATCATTCTTTAATGCATATCCCATTTTTTGCAAAATGTCTTTTAATTCTTTTGCGTGGCCGTGTATATCACCAATAATATCGTACCCTGAAATTGAATTATTCATATTTGATTTTGTTTTCTACCTATCATCCCCTTGCTGTAAACTGCTGTCGGGTGTAGTTTTAGGAAATTCATTATCTAGGTAATGCTCAAGATATGTATCTCTTCTTTTGGGGAGTACTTCCTGAATAAAGCGTTCTAATACTTCATAAAAATACTGATGTCCAATTTGTGTTTCTGGAATCTTAATATTGTCTGAAAGGTATGATATGTCAATTAGTTTAAGAGTATCATTCAAAACCCATTTACCACCGCTCCTATTTGTAAATGCCCGTTTTTGATCAATTGGGTATAGGAGTATTTTTTCTTCATTAAGTTCGGGATCGTTATTCCTGGTTACTATTCTTAAAGTATCGTTACTTATTGAGTCAGTAATAATTTTTTTAGGTAATGCTGGAGAAGTCACTATAAACATATTAGTGTAATTGCTAAGTTCATACGTGTAATAAGCATTTTGAACGCAATGCAAAAGAGGTGACATATCGCTTCCAATCCAGAAAGTATTATTGTATAGCTCCCTTTTGCTTTCTCCTACAAAAATTGAAAAAATGATAGGTTCTGTTTGAGTTTGCTGTACAGTTTCTAAAAAATGCTTAAGGGGGTCTTTTGAATTTTTTCCAAAGGAAAGTAAATCGTAAAATCGTTCACTAACGAATACTCTGCAATAAGGAAGTAATCCAGGATTTACTATAAAGTTGGGATCTCGAAACCACTTAAGGGAATTAAAAGATTGAGCAATGGATGAGTGTCCACAAAACAACTTAATAATAAAACCTTCTTTAATCTCATTTTTGAAGTTGAATTTAATTTTGTAGTAATCGTCGGATTCTTCAATTAATTCAATTTCGGTATCATTATACAAATATGCAATTATCAAACTGTCATTCAATTTTTGTCCATCAGGGCTCCCTGAATTTGAGAGAACTAGTTCAGCCGCCGAAAGGACCCGTTTTCTTACTGGCAAAGATTCTTCGCCACATTGTATAGCTATTTTATGAGTTATTGCAATTCCTGGGATCTGAACAAAGTCCTTAGATACATCTTTAAAAGTCGGGTTTTCTTTTTTGATGGTTTCATCTTGATTTTCTTTACAACCTGTCGAAAAAGCCAATGTTAGTATTAGAAAAAATAGTTTCATTTCTATATGTTTAAAATTGGGCAACCCGGTCGGGGCCTTCTGCAGTGCTAAAATTCCGCGATCATTCAGCTGGAACAGAAGTCGATTGAAAAACTAAATTTGAAGTTATATTTTTTTGTTGAAATTTATTCTTCAGCCAGCACCGGAGCAAGCGCTGTTAGGTGGCAGTTGCATTTCACCGAAAGGAACCATTTGAAAATTTCAATTTCTTTCTCTTTCCAGTCCTCTGCGCGAATTGTTCCTCTTCGCTTGCAATAAACTCATCAAATGAAATTGTGTTAGTCTTTTTGTCAAACTCTAAATTTAATTTCTCACTCCGTGGATACTCGATAACTAATTCGGCCTCACGTTGATTAAATACTTTGCATTTAGTCAGGCTGTCACCATCGATTTTGAAGAGTTGTATTATTTGATGATGATTACCATTTCCATGAGTGCCCCACCCAAAAGTCAAGTAATAAACTTTCTGATCTTCTCTTATTTCATCGACTTCATAGATCTCACTGTCTGTGAAACCGCCAACTTCCATTTCCTTATCGGTATCAATTTGCTTATACAATATCTTGTTTCCTGTGCCCTTGAATTGTGCAAAAACGGTTATTTCATGCCATGTCCCACCAGTTAGTTCGTCCCAACTGTAAAATTTTATTCTTTTGTCTGGAGATTGCCTGATGGTAATCAACGTTTCAAGACTATCTAATGTATTATTGAAGGATAATGGCGAGGAAATGCAATTTACCAACTGTTTTTTGAATAATGGAGCCATACTGTCGTATCTGACCTCATCATCAACTTGCATTAATCTCCCGTAAGTCCCACTAAGGAGGCTGTCAATAGATTTAGAAGTCATCTGACTATAAGAATTCAATACTAAAAATTGGAAGGCTAGAAAAATTGTGGATATACGAGGGCTCATAATTATAACTTCTAAGGTTAGGCATTTGCGCAGTAGGGACTTTATCTATTTGTCGACAGCGATCGAACGAAGAACTAAAGTAGAAATTTTATTCTGAAGTTAATAGTAAATGTCAAACTGGGGCAAAAAAAAGCCGAACACTGACTATATATTTTTCAGACACAACGAAAAGAAACTTCAAATAAAATTAACTTTGTGTATCACCTTTTATTTTATAATGGAACTTCTATCGTTCAGCGACAACATGAAAGTTATTAAACCAAAGTCACTTATTAAAGAAACGCATCATAGAGCATTCAAACAATACTGAAACCGTTAGAAATAATTTGCAATGACAATTTCCGACAAAAATTTAACGGGCACTTTAAATAACTGTGCGATTATTATTAGAAAATATAATTTGGGGGATGCCGACTTCTTTTTTAGTAAATTTCCAAATATCGACAAGAACCTTTTGCAATCCGCTTGGTATATCGCATTAATAAATATCCGGCATAACGAGATTATCAAATTCAATCCACAACAGAAAACTGACAACCTCTCTCAAGTTGACAAAAAGCTTAAGCAATTTGATAATGACACGGGAAAGCTCTACCATTATTTGAATAGCCACTTTGATGCAAAACAATTAAAATTAGCTGATGAAAACGCGGAAAGAAGAATAAGAAATATTTTGGCGAGTAAATATGTTGATATTGTCTCAAAACAAGTTTCAAAATCATCATCTTCCACCAAACGATTTGGAAGCTTTAAAGTCATATTGATTATTGTAGGATTAGTCAGTCTTTTTTTTATTCCAAGAATAATAGAGGGATTGACCCCAGTAGATGTTTTAACTGAAAAAATTCATGAGAAATCAAAATACAAGTTTAATGGCTCAGTATGCAATGATGGACATATCAGTCATTCTCAGGGAAGAGGAACCTGCTCATGGCATAAGGGTGTAAAATATAAATTTTATAAAGGCGATTATAAAAAAACAATTGATGAATGCAGAACTGAAGCGATCAAACTGTCCTGGCGAGATTAAAACTATTGCCAAACACCCATTAAACCTTTCAATCTTACCAACAAAAAATTGAACTTGCATTAAATTAGCTGAGCTGCAGTCTGGACTCTGCCAAAGATTTACATGATATTTTTAATCAAAATTTTTTGTCTATGGAATCAATCCTTTTACACTCTATTGGAGTCGATGAATTCTTGG
>JBIOVR010000466.1:0-5304 GCA_044867875.1 Chitinophagaceae bacterium | reverse complement strand
AAAAGATCTATCTCGAAACCATGCCCGAGCTGAAACAAGCGTTGAGTGTATATGAAAAATTCGGATTTGAATTTTTGAAAGGCCCTATGGGAAATAGTGGTCATACCGGCTGCAGTTTGTGGATGTTAAAGAGTCTATAGTCATTAGTCTGCAGTCAACTCCTGGCTCTGAACTCACAACTCACGATTCACGACTTGTACTTCATACACAGGACTGAATAAATAAATTTTCCCCGTTCTTACTTCTTCGCATTTGAATCTTTTCCGTTGCTTCTCCCCTTTTTTAAAAATTTTTCCATCATCAATTTTGAATAAAGCATTTAAAGGAATTTCTTCCACCAACTTAAACCCGTTTTTATTCTCATCGTATTTACGAAGTACCCGTATAAGATCATCTTCTGCACAGCTACTTGCTGCCGGGTTTTTAAGTGAAGCCAGCAATTCTTTTTCAATATCGGGAGGAAAGACTTTGTTCTCCACAAACTGTTTCAGTAAATAACTATAAATAGTTTTCCATTCATTACCATGTGCCATTACGCTATTGCCATGTTTTTCAAATGTCAACAAATGGGCTATCTCATGTAAAAGTGTGATGAGGAAAGAAAATTTATTCAAACTTCCATTTACACTGATACGATGATTGCTAAAATGTGTTCGATGCCTGTAATCTCCTAAAATACTTTTGCGATGTTGTGTAACAGTGAGATGAATTTTATAAAACCGCAGGTATTCTTCTACTGCATGATAGGTTCCCGTAGGTAAAAATGAATTTAGATGTGTTAATGGCGCTTCCTGTTTAGGCATTGGTTTTTTGTTTGTTCACTTTCATCAGCCCTGACACCTCAATAAAAGTATAAACTACATATAATCCCATGCAGAAAAATAGTCCGGGTTTATTTACTTCTTTTTTATTAACCATAATATAAATAAATGCTACTCCTGCCAATAAGAAAAGTTTTAGCATGATACTTCCATATACCCACCGAAAAAAAGCATGGTTATTCTTAGTTGTAAGCCCCCTCACTGCCATCCAGTAAGAAAGAAAACTAACGCCAAAGACAATGAGATTTCCAAAAACAAGCACAGAATAATCAAAGCCCCATCCTTCCAGTTTTTTCATCATGGAAAGAAATCCTGAGTTAAGAACAAGAAAAAGAATAATGGCTGGAAGAAAGTTTTTTGTCGATTGTTTGTTCATCTAATGGAGTTTGAAAAAAATAAAAAACCGTCAAGCTGCAGCAAGACGGTGCGAAGTTAAAGGACAGAATCAAATAATTCATTTTGCAAGGGAAGCAACTTCATTGGACGCCATATCCACCACATTGGCACCCATATGACATTGGCCATTGAATGTAGCACTTGGTTCCACCTGTAGTTTACCAGCATAAATATTTCCGTTTACAACGCATTCACCACGCAGTTGAAGTAACTCTTTCACTTTTATAGTGCCTGATGTTTTTCCAACTATATCTGCGTTGTTACCAAAAATATCTCCTTCTACTACACCGCTGTTACCAATTACGATCTTAGCACTGCTGTTAATGTTGCCAATGACCGTTCCATCAATTCTCAGGTCGCTGTTGCTGCTGAGATCTCCTTTAATTGTTGTTCCGGCGCTGATCAATGTGGTACCGGTACCTCCTCCACCGTTACCATTCGGTTTTTCTGTTATCATATCTGTTGTAGTTGGTTTTTTAGTATTAAACATAGGTTTAGAAATTTAGTTACCAATGATCTCTTCTTTTGGCACATTTATCTGTGTTGTATCAAGTTTGGTCGTCACATCACCTTTCAACACTCTTTGTAACCCTTCCCTGTATTGTTCCTGGAACTTCAGCTCCTGTTCTAATGAATCAGTCCTGTATTTCATTTGCCTGAGTTCCCTGTCTGCCCGGTAATCGGCCCCTGAACCCGGAATATAATATCTCAAAGGGGTAAAAACGATCAAGGCGACTGTGAGACCTACCAATACAACAAAAATTGTGCAAAGCACTACATAAACGCTCATCCTCGATAACTTAAACGTAACAACCTCTTCGTAAGTATCATCGTTCATAACTACCAGCCGGTAGCGATTTCGGAGTCGTTTCAGCGTTGATTCTGGAGATATTTTCAAATCAGGTAATTTAAAGCCAATAAAATTAAGAAAAGCTTGCCGAAAGGCGGGGTTTCGGTATAAAAAACTTGGGTAATTTTGTAATAAATAATTTGATTTTCAGTTATTAAGACTTTAGATTGCGCGGCATGTACCTGAACAGAAAGATTTACTTTATATTCCTGTCACTTATTCTGTGTCTTACCTTTTTTCAGGCTCATTCACAGCAAGGGTTCTCTTTTGACATAAAAAAGCCCGAACAGTTTGATGACCGGCTTTTGGCCTCCGAAAAATCAGAGTCTAAGAAATTCCCTATCACAAAGCGTTTAACTCAAAACACTTTTTCTCATTACAATTATTTTTTTAACGCCAACAACAAGCTCAACGAAGTTTTAGAAATAGCCAAAGCGGCCCATATTGATGATTTTACCGAACTTCTGTCTTTTTACAATTATAGCCTCGATGAAACCGCCGCAAACAAAGAACAGTTAGACTCCGTTATTTATAAATCCACAACTGGCATAGTATTACATGATCTGCGTAACGATTGGGTCGATAATTTATACCTGTTAACCGGTGCCGCATATTACCTGCGCCAGCAATTTGATTCTGCCTATCTTACTTTTCAATTCATTAACTACGCATGGGCTAGAAAAGAAAAAGATGGTTATTACCAAACTATCGGAAGCAAGTTTGATGGCAACAATGCATTTTCTATTTCCACACAAGAAAAAAACAGTTTACCAAGAAAAGTATTTTCTGAGCCACCCAGCAGGAATGATGCTTTTATCTGGCAGGTAAGAACCCTGATCGCAATGGAAGAATACGGACAGGCTGCAAGTCTTATCATTACACTTAAAAATGACCCTGCATTTCCAAAACGCTTACAAAGTGACCTGGAAGAAGTACAGGCATTATGGTTTTATAATGCAAATGTGTACGACAGTGCTGCGGTCCATTTAGAAAAAGCTTTGGATAATGCAACTAATAAAAGAGAAAGAGCCAGGTGGGAATTTTTAATTGCTCAATTATACCAGCTTAGCGGCAAATCAGGATTAGCAATAAAGTTCTATGATAAAGTGATCGGTCATACAATTGATCCTGTAATGGAGATCTATGCCAGGCTTAATTCCATTCGTATTGATACATCTGGTGGTAAAAATAATATTGACAAAAATGTTTCAGACCTGTTGAAAATGGCGAAACGTGATAGATACATCGATTACCGCGATGTGATCTACTACACCATTGCCCAAATAGAAATGGAACGAAATAATCTTGACCCGGCAATAGGATATCTTAAAAAAAGCACGGAGAATAATACAGCTGATCCTTCATTAAAAAATAAAGCTTTTTTGCAAATGGCAGAGATGGCTTTTACACTAAAAAAATATAGGCAAGCCCGAAGCTTATATGACAGCATTGATCTGAATGATCCGGGTTTGAAAAATCCAAGAGAAGTAAATGAAAGAAAACATTTTCTGATCAATTTAGTAGCTCAACTGGATATTGTACAGCGACAGGATAGTTTGCAAAAGATCGCCGCCATGCCAGAGGGAGAAAGAAAAGATTTTGTAAAAGGTGTCGTTCGTAGACTGAGGAAAGAAAAAGGCCTGAAAGAAGATGCAGAATCATCTTCTGCTATTTTAGTAGCAATAGGTCAACAAGCAAATGACCAGGAGGATCTGTTTACTAACACAAAAGGCGAATGGTATTTTTATAATGCCACATTAAAATCAAAAGGTGCAAGTGAGTTCAAAGCAAAATGGGGAAACAGGGGAAATGTAGATAATTGGAGACGTGCCTCGGGTATGAGTTTTCAGCCAATAGTCACTAAAACTGTTCCCGACCGGCCAGGTAATCAACCCATAGGTGATGAAGTACAAGCTCCTTCTGAGGAAATATCCTTTGATGCATTATATGCTCATCTTCCGCTTACAGAAAATCAAATGAAATTGTCAAACGATTCATTAAATGAAGCGCTTTATAAACTTGGAAAATCTTTTGCAAATGACCTTGAAGATTGCCCTTCATCAATTCGTGCTAATGAAGAAATAGTCAATCATTTTCCCGCATTTAATAAAATGGAGGAAGTGTTATTTACACTTTACTATTGTTATAACAAATCCGGCGAAACTGTAAAAGCACAGCAGGTTAAAAAGCAGATGGAACAAAAATATGCGGGTAGTCGTTTGACTACAATTGTTTCAACAGGTAAAGATCCCGGAAGCAAATTGAATGAAGAGGCGACCAAAGCTTTTCAAAATGTCTATGATCTGTTTATTGAAGGAAATTTCACAAAAGCCATAGCTGATAAAAAAATTGCTGATAGCATTTATGGTTCTAATTATTGGACACCGCAACTGATGTATATCGAAGCGGTCTATTATATCAAACAAAGGCAGGATGCGAAAGCAACAGAAATATTGAATGCAATTATTGCACATGATCCGGGGTCAGCAATGGCAGTAAAAGCTGGAACGATGCTCGATGTTCTAAGTCGCAGGCAAAAAATAGAAGACGAGCTGAACGGATTAAATGTAACGAGAATTGAAGAAAAACACATCCCGGTTGATACAACTACAAAAATAGATACCGTTGCCTATACTCCATTACCTCAAAAAGAAAAACCAAAAGCAGAAGTAAAAGTTGCAGATGCAAAACCTGTTGTGAAAACGGCAGATACAGTGGTAAACAAACCAATTATTTCGGCATATGCATTTAAACCAGATGATAAATACTATGCGGCAGTAATACTTACCAAAGTGGACATGGTTTGGGTAAATGAAACAAAGAATGCCTTTAATATTTATAACAGGGGTAAATATTATAATAAACAATTTGAATATACCGTCACCCCGCTCAACGCCGAATACAAGTTTTTACTAATTGGAAATTTTGACAATGCACAAGCCGCGGCTGAGTATGTTCAATCGGTAAAACCAGTAAGTAATTCGCAAATTGTACCATGGTTGGCTACGGATAAATACAGTTTTACAGTTATATCTGCTGCCAATCTTGAAATATTGAAAACACAGCAGGATATTGGACTTTACAAGCAATTCATCGAGAAAAATCTACCGGGCAAATTTTAAGGATTCCTTTTTATCAAAGCCTTTCTATTTTATTAGCTTTGAAATACATTGTGGTATTTTATTTGAGGTCTTTTTCATCTTTCACTGAAACCATACATCATGAAACGGAGTGTAA
>JBIOVR010000465.1:0-3069 GCA_044867875.1 Chitinophagaceae bacterium | reverse complement strand
TTAGAAGGCAGTGTTCGCAAAGCCTCTAACAGGGTTCGCATAACTGCACAATTAATAAACGCAGCAGACGGATATAATGTGTGGAGTGAAAATTATGACCGTGACCTCACCGATATTTTCCAGGTGCAGGATGAGATCAGTAATATCATCGCTAATCGTCTTCGTGAAAATTTATCATTGACCGCAAAAAAAGAAAATGTTGTAAAAACATCTTCTAAAAATATCAATGCATATACGCTTTACTTAAAAGGATTGCATTACTGGAATAAACTCACACCTGTTGATACATACAAAGCAATTGAATGTTTTCAGCAGGCAATTGACCTCGAGCCTAATTATGCACAAGCTTATGCAATGATGGCGATCGCTTATTCAAATCTTGGTGCGACAGGTCAGCTAAAGCCTGATAAAGCATTCGGATTCGCCGATCAATACAGTGATAAAGCATTGAAGATTGATGATAGCATTGCAGAAAGTCATATTGCCAAAGCAAGGGTTCATTTGTTTTATGAAAAGAAATGGCAGGCAGCTTATGATTCGCTGCAAAGAGCACTGCAGTTGAATCCGGCTTACACAGAAACATACAGGTTACTTGGTTATTATTATATAGTAACCGGAAAAAAAGAGGAGGCCGTTAAAGTATTAGAAAAAGCCCTGGAGATCGACCCACTTTCCCCCGTTATCAATAATTATTTGGGTGAGGCATACGCAATGGCAGAACATTATGACAAAGCTTATCATATTGCGGAAAAACAATTAGAGATAAATCCAAAAATGAGACTTGCTATTGAAATGAAAGGCTGGTGTGTTGGAATGAAAGGTGATTGGAAAAAAGCGTTGGAATTTTTCCAGGAGGTCCATCAACTGGCTAATCATCCGCTCAAAAGTTTGGCGCCCCTGGGTTATGCATATGCTAAGCTCGGACAAAAAGAAAAAGCATTGGAATGCATCAGTAAACTTGAGCAGCGACAAAGAGAAGAGCCAGAGTTGGCAATGGACGGAGACCTGTTAATGGTTTGGTGGGCACTGGGTGATAAAGAAAAAACTTTACAATACATAAGCAGCTGCTTCAATAAAAATTTAAATACGATCTATTATTATTTGGAATATCCAATGATGATAGGAATAAAAGAAGATCCAAAAGTTTTGGAATTAGTTCAAAGGACCACCTCCTTAAAACCAGCACAGAGCTAAAACAGTTTTATTCCAGGTGATAGTTTTTTTGGATCACCTGTATTAATTCATTCATTAATCTCTGTAACTGCTCATAGCCCCAGGTCATGTTGGAATCATAATCTCTTTTAAGTGCTATTAACGAATTTCTGAATTCAAACATCTGCGAAGTTTGAATTTCAGCGGGCAATGGTATGTTGCTTTTTTTCATCATACTGTCTATCCAGGGATTTGCTGAATATGGTGCCGGAGTGTTTTCATATAACTTATATATTTCTGTAATTATATTTTCATCTAAAACCTTGCTTCGCAGTGGCGTCGCATTTTCATAAAATTTAGAATGAAATAAGAAAATGTTTTTAATAGCATCGTTATTGAACTGATCATAAGCAATTATTTTACCAGCAACTTCTTTATTGCGTAACATGCGGAAGCCTCCTGAATTCTTGAGCTGGGTAATAGTTCTGTCATTATATGTAAAGCTCCAAACATTAAGTGCTTCATTGATATGCCTGTAAACTTTTGTAAGATCGGTATTGGCAATAGGAAATAAAATGGCATCGGCAACTGAGTCAATACTTTTACTTACTTCATTCCAGTTTTTTACTGTTCCATTAAGTAGTGGGATATCCGCTTTAAGATCTTCCAGCATGGTGGTCATGTATTGTTTTTCACGCTGATGCTCTATCATATGCTCCCGTTGATTCTCTGCTAAAAATCCGCAGAACACTGCAAGGAATAACATTAGGAACTCCCAGAAATAATGTGTCCATTTTTTTCTTGCAGTATGGGTGTGAGCATGTACTTCCATAAATTATTTTTTTCTGAAATAATAATCAGATAAAGCCCTGACAATAGTTGCCGGGTTTGCCTCATCTGTATTGGTCATAATGATGATGGACAAACCGTCATTTATAAAACGGGTATAATAGGAACGAAATCCAATATTGGAGCCACCATGCTGAACTACTTTTCGTCCATTGAGTTCATTTATTGACCATCCAAAACCATAATACTCTTTAGAATTGGCGTCATCCGAAGTTTTGATAAAAGGTTGCCATAACAATTCCCAGTTTTCTTTTTTCAGAATGATATTTTTTTCTCTCAGCACTTTATCCCATAAGATCATGTCAGTGCTGGTGGAAAGAAAGCCGCCGCTTGGTCTAACAGCATACATGGCATCCGCATTCACCAGCGCATCTTTTTTGTGCATATAGCCACTGGCACGGTTGGGAATGATCAAATAAAAATCGGTCATGCCTGTATTCTTCATTCCTGCAGGTATAAAAAGTTTTTCTCGTATATAATCCTGCCATGGCATGCCACTCACCTGTGTTATAATTTCTGCAAGCATGAAATAAGCAAGGTTGCAATACTGGTATTTTTCGCCGGTCTTAAAATCGAGTGGTAAAGAATAAGCCGACTTGACAATAACAAGGTCTGGCTGAATAACTGAATTATTATACGCCGGGCCTTCTCTTTTTAATCCTGATGTGTGAGACATTAGATGTTTTACCCGTATCGGTTTCCATGTTTCAGGAGCATCCGGAAAAAATTTATGAACATGATCTTCAATGCTGAGTTTACCTTCCTCCATTAATTTAAGAATAGCTGTTGCAAAAAATTGTTTGCTGACAGAACCGAGCCGGATGACGGTTTTTTCTGTTACAGCCACGTTGAGTTCTACATTAGCTAAACCATATCCCTTATTTACCACGGATTTCCCGTTCTTGATAACAGCAAGTGCAAGACCTGCAATTTTTTGCTCTTTCATCATTCTCTGAACAATGATATCAGTGCTGTCTGCCTGGCTGTAAGCAAGTACGCGGACCAAGAGAAACAGGAGGATCATTTTGCTTTTCATAAAAATGTATTTAAAATATAAAATGTATTAAC
>JBIOVR010000464.1:0-2325 GCA_044867875.1 Chitinophagaceae bacterium | reverse complement strand
GCCTGATCAACATATTGGGTCTTGCAACCGGCATGGCTGTTTGTTTATTGATCGTTTTGTTTATCCAAAGCGAATTGAGTTTTGATAAGCAACATGAAAAAGCAGATAATATTTATCGTGTTGTACTCGAACGTTCATACCCGGGCCGCTCTACTTCTTATGCAATTATTCCACAATCGATCGGTGCCGCTATAAAAACTGAATATCCAGAAGTGCTTGAAAGTACAAGGCTTTTCAATTTTGGGGGCAATGGAAATTTCTTTTTGCGTATCGGAGAAAAAACTTTTGAAGAGAAAAGAGTGCTTGCTGCGGATTCTAATTTTTTCCGTGTATTTACTTGCAAAATACTTCATGGTGATGCTTCAACTGCCTTGGAAAAAACACATTCGGCCGTAATTAATGCGACAACTGCAAAAAAATATTTTGGCACAACAGATGTAGTTGGAAAACAATTTGAAACAGATGGCAACGATACAACAGAAACATTTGTGATAACTGCAGTTGTTGCCGATTGGCCTGATAATTCACATTTTCTTTTTGATATGCTTGTTTCTACCAGCACTTTTCAGTTTTTTAACAGACCTAACTATATTGGATTTGCGGCACATACCTATTTGCTTTTAAATCCTAATTCATCATCTAAAGCGTTAGAAGCAAAATTTCCGGACGTAATAAAAAAATATGTGTCCGGGGAAATTAACAAGGTGTTTAATCAGAGTTGGGAAGATTTTCAAAAAGCAGGGAATGGTTATCATTATTATTTACAGCCGCTAACTAAAATTCATCTCATCTCTGATCTTGAAGCAGAGTTACGTCCAAATGGAAGCATGACAGCCGTATACATTTTTGGTGTTGTAGCCATTTTCATTTTATTACTTGCCTGTATCAATTTTATAAACCTGTCAACTGCACGTTCAGTAGAAAGAGCAAAAGAAGTAGGGATCAGAAAAACCTTTGGGTCTGATAAAAAATCGTTGATAGGGCAGTTTCTTATCGAGTCTGTATTTATAAGTGTAATAAGTATGCTGATCGCATTTGGCATTATCATCTTATTGATCCCTGCATTTAATACTATTTCCGGGAAAGATCTTAGCATAGCCTATTTCCTGCAACCTAAATGGATATTAGTATTGATCGCTTTCGTTTTGATCACTGGTCTTGTCGCCGGTCTTTACCCCGCATTTGTACTATCGTCATTTAATCCTATCATGGTTTTGAAAGGAAGGTTCAAGTCAAGCGTTTACGGCCTTGCATTGCGCAATGGCTTAGTGATCTTCCAGTTTGCAATCTCTGTGATACTGATCATTTCTACAATTGTTGTGAATCGCCAGATGAATTATATGCTGGGAAATAAATTAGGATTTAAAAAGGATCATGTCATTGTATTAGAAAGAACCGATATGGTGGAAGATCAATTGCCAGCTTTTAAAAATGAATTATTGTCTATCTCCGGAATTGAATCGGCAAGCGGTACATCTACAATGCCTGGTAATCAGAATTTTTTTGGAACTACATGGCAGGAGGTTGGGTCCAAGGCTCCCATGACAGGAAGAGGGATGGTTGTTGACGAAGACTTTGCTAAAACAATGGCACTGGAAATTAAAGAGGGAAGATTTTTTTCTAAAGATTTTTCTACGGATACACTTTCTATTGTGCTAAATGAAAGAGCAGCAAAAGAGCTTGGATTGAAAAATGCAATTGGTTCAAGACTTACAAGCCCGGACGGTCGTTATAATGCACCAGATGGTTCTGAATATGTTTATAATGTGGTAGGTGTGGTAAAGGATTTTCATTATCATTCTTTGCATGAACCGATCTCACCTTTGGTGATCATCAATTCAAAAAAATTTGGAAACCGGGCAGGCTTAGTAGCATTAAGAGTAAAGGGGGATAATTTTAAAAAAGCGGTCAGCGATATTGGAACAGTTTGGAAAAAGTTTGTAAAAGATAAGCCCTTCAATTATTATTTCCTAGATAAGTCTTTAGCAGACCAATACCAGGCAGAACAAACCACGCAAAGAATATTTACAATTTTTTCAGGCCTTGCGATATTTATTGCATGTATCGGATTGCTGGGACTCGCTGCTTACGCCACTCAACAACGTACAAGAGAAATTAGCATCAGAAAAGTTTTAGGAGCAAGTGAAGGCAGCATTGTTACCATGCTTTCAAAGGACTTTTTAAAACTTGTGTTGCTTTCTTCAGCGATTGCATTTCCAATTGCATGGTGGGGCATGAATAAATGGCTGCAGGATTTTGCTTACAGGATAGATGTTGGCTGGTGGATATTTATTGTTGCCAGCTTAGCAGCTTTATTGATCGCAT
>JBIOVR010000463.1:0-19288 GCA_044867875.1 Chitinophagaceae bacterium | reverse complement strand
TAAAGCAGTAAGTAAAAAAAGTAACCTGATCACTTATGTTTCCAAATGCATCAAACCAATAGTTCAAGTGTTGATTTGGATTGCCTGGTTTTAAAAAGTATTTATATAGTGCGCAATCTTTGTCAGTATATCCCTGTTGACCCAAAGAGAAAGCATAAATTCCTTTTGCTTTTGGTTTTATTTTTATCCTGATTTTAAAGCTATCTCTTGAGTTGCCATTCCACTCCAACGTCCTGAATTCTTTTAGCTGCCCAGTAGAAAAAATGATGGTATCCTTTATTAATTTTCCTATCTCGGCAGTCAATTCGAAACTATCGACTGCTGCCTGGTATGTAGGTGAAATCATAAGGACATGTATTGGGCCGTTAATAATGGATGCCGTGTTTGTAACCGTTGAGTTGGTTTTTTCATCAATGAAAGTTCTGGGAACAGATGCTTCGAGGAATAAATTACTACCCACTGGAACACTATCTAATATGGGATCAAACCAGCAACGAAAGGTTGAATTGGAATATTCATAACCTCGTTTTGAACATGAGTCCTGTGTTTTTTTACATGATAGTAATAGCAGGGCGCCCCCTGCTATTACTAAGTGCATTTTAAAAATTTTAGAGATACCCATAACTAAGAAATAATTGATCAATTGCAGCCGATTGCACGGGCCTAATAGCCTTTAAAGCGTTTTTAAAATCTAACATCGTACCAGGCTCAGTGTAATAAGCTGCCTGAATTTCAGAATAAGTAAATCCATTTACATTATCAACAACGAACTGATCGACATTGTTATCCATTAAATCATTTATTAATCCAACTGGAATCCAATTCAAAGGATCGTTTGGAGACCCGATGCTCGGATCAAACTGTTCAAGATATTTTGAACTGCTGCTTACTCCTGCTCCAGATGTCCACGTTTTTCCCTGTAATACAAAGCTATTCTCGCCATATCCAAAAACGTTATTGGCGATCGTATGTCCTAAATGCTGAGCAAATGCCTGCCACATTGCGATCACTTGATTACCATTGCCAAAATAACCATTGGCAAAAACATAACCTATTGTCATGTTATAATTGTCATAACGATTAATTCCGTCCATGGTTGCATCGTTAACTTTAATTAAATATTCAACACCTAATTGTTGAGCAATATTGATGGTTGCTTTTGATGTAGTCATTGAATTGACATCGTCCGTGTGCCATTGCAAGAGAACATTTTTATCATCATTTACCTTTGACTTTCTAATGAATTCATAAAGCGGTGTCTGTTGATCAGTTTCGCTACCGGCCAGCACAATATAAAAGTTGTTTGGAAGTGGTATCAAATTATTAGATGAAAGAAAGTTTTTTGTTTCAATGACCGTGTTTATTGCTACAGCGGATATCCAGTGATTAGTTTTTTGGGACTTTGATGCAGTTGTATTTGATGATGTACTTCTTTCAAATGAATAATTCAAATTTCGAAGGTCGTTTCCACGATAAGTACCAATGTTTTTTTTCTGTGGACCATACGCTTTATTCTTCTTCACTGTAACATAGGAAGTTTTGAATTTAACGATGATGGTAACTTTTTTTGGAAAACGTTTTGATAGTTGGAAATTTCCATTTGCATCCGTATAAGTTTTATCAATTTTAAAAAATCTTCTTCCTACAATCCTTGTATATTTCAACGGAGCAGCTGGTGCAATAACTCCATAATCATTATAGGTTTTAAAACTGATCATTCCTTGCGGGTATAAGAAAGTAGGCGGCGGCGGCGGTGCATCCTGCGCACAATCCTGTGTTGTATAATCCCAGTGATATCCTGGAGGGCAGCCATCGAAAACACATTCTTTCAGTGAATAATCCCAGTGATTTCCTTCTCCACAATTAGGGGGAACATAAGATGGTGAAGGATTAGATGTAAACTCATTTGTTGGGTTTGACTTAGCCGTCAGAAGAGTTTCGTCACCGCATTCCAAATTACCAGTCAGTGAAAGAGCCTTATCTTCTAACACCGCATCATCATTCGGAATATTTAATGATCCAAGATTTTCATAAGTAATACCACCAGGAAACTGAAAGTTTGATTCCACAACCGTATAAAGCCAGGGATATTCATCTTGTCCCAAGCCCGTATAAGCAGCCGGCCAATAATCACCTTCCTGTACAACTATCCGATCTAATGGATAATCGAACAATTCTAAGTCTAAAGAATCCAAGGTTTTCATATGGGCCTCCGTTTGAGGTTTAAATCTAACATAATAATGCGTTGTGCCAACCGATGGCAGGCTTGTGCCGTGAATATTGTTATAAGCCAGTGTCATATTTGAAATCGAATAAGGGTTTGTAAATGTTCCCCCAAGAACTGTAGCATACTCTGTTGTATCATTTGCTATCGTTTCCTGAAATGCACAATCTTCACAAACAGTAATAGCGCAGTCACTTGATGTCAAATTTACAGCAGACCTGTTCATGCTCCCTGCAGACTCTGTCATGTTTGCGCCAGCAGAACCATCGCCAGCAGAAGGTTCGCTGACGTCTAATTTTTTACAACTGAATAAAATGGAGAATGAAAAAAGAAGAAAGATTGACCTGACAATTGCATGTCTCATGGGTTCGATTTTTTTAAAGATTAGATAATTATTTTTTGTTTAGCCTAAGTAATACAGGCTGACCAACTGTGCGAATGCTAAAAAAAAGGGATAAAAATATTAGCCCTGAACTATTTAAAATAACCAGGAAGAGTATAAATATATTTTTGCAAAATCTTTTCTAAAGAATGGATATAGAGGGCGTGAGTCAGACAGCGTATTTTTTTTCATAAGGTTAACTTTCAAAAAGTATTGATTTAATTTTTTTCAATCAGTAGATGATTAAAAGTCGGCAAGAGTAGTAAAAAATTAAATTCAAATTTCGATTTGACTATGTTTTTCCAAGAACTTAACCATGCTCAATTAAAATATTTTAATAGTAATAATTAAGTAGCAGGATTGCTCTTTTTACCTCTCACCCACCCGCTTTAGTTAAACTTCATAATGCAGACAATGACTTCTAAAAAAATTGTGGAGGTTTCAATAGATAAGAATGCAGTATCCAATAAAGGCTTTAGATTATTGAAACTCCTTATTTTTGGCTATATCAAAATGAAATACAATGCTATAGAGGCCGATATCCAATAATCAGGCGAGCGCTATTTACTGAATCGCCGCTAAAGTTTTCGTTTGCTTTGTACTACAGATTCCGAAGTATATCGCAACCACATCAAACCAGGATATTTTACCGCAGGGATCACTTTCATTTTTTATATATTTTGATCTTATTGAATGTACGTTTTTAGATCTCCTGCTATCATTATAACTGCTTAATTTATGGTAATGGGGTAATCATTACGGAGTACCTTCCTATTGCAGCATTAATTTTATGAAATCCTGTAATGTTCAAATATTCATTATTAACAAACTCGAATGTTTGAAATTTTGCCTGTAAAACTGTTGGAAAGAGGTCGGCCTTAATATCGTCATCTAATATTGAAACTGTCCCATAGTTATCAAAGCCATCAAGAGTTATCATAACCCTTGTATTTTGCATCCATCGGTTTTGGGCGGTATTAATCACAACAAATGCAGTAAAGTTAATTACTGAATATTCATTCATCAATTTCTTTGCATGAACAAAGTCCTGTAATTGCGTAGTATTTCTAAATTCACTCATACTTTCGTTTTAAGTTATTATAGTGTATGTGGGGAATTAAATTAGCATGAAGAGTTGTTGAATTTGATCATCGAAGATTAAAATCATTTAAGTGTCGTACTCATAAACATCATAAACTCTTATAATTGAAACCTCCTGGGTCGACCAAAGGAATAATATTTATCTATTCGCAACTGCAATTGAAATGGTTTATTCAATAACAGGGTTAATGTATGGTAACTTGATTTAATTGCCGGACAAATCCTACAACGTCCATACCTTTTTCCATTATCGTTTTTTTAGCTAACACGTCAGGTAAGCAGTCGGAGAACTTAGAAAACCATTTAACTCCGATTTTATCTTCGATTTTAGCTTCTAAATCCTGAGATGTTTGGGATTTAAAATTTGACAATAGTTGTCTAAGTTTACTTTCTGATAGAAGATTTTCTTTCCCGATATCAACAATAACGCTCATATAATTATAGATCGGCTCCTCTTCAAGTATAGTTGAAAGAAGAGTCGAGATAGTACGGTTGATCTTATCACCTGAAAAAGTCCATAGATAAATTTTTGCGTTCCCGGAAGACGATTCTACAATCCATTTGTCACTACTCCAACCGATGTTACAATATGTGTTTCGCTGCGATTGCAGATTTTTTTTTGCAGGAGTATTCAGAAAATCAAGATTAGTGTCGCTTATTAATAGGCCGCCGATTTCCTGAGCCAGCTCAAAGGGTACGTCATAGTTTCCTATTGCTTTCCATTTCGGAGCAATCCCTGTCTCGTTTTTTTCCACAGATACCTGCTGAATCTCGTGATCAAGTTTGAGTGCATTCCATTCCTGTCCTCCCAGCACAAATACAAATGGAAGGTTTTGCGCCCGGGCAAAACCCGAATCGAGTGTGCCGATAATCTTTTTACCATCGACCACATTATACATCGGGCCAGTATCAAAAATTGCGAAAAGTCTCTTCCAATTTGCCCGGAGGAATTCGCTTTCAGTTTTGTTGCTTGTTAACAGGGTATTTCCCCCAATCTCTCTTAAGAAATCTTCTTCCAGCATATACCTGATTAACGAATCAAATTCATCGGGGGTTATCGCTGAAAAACATGACGCATTTGAAAGCGTTTTCCAAATATAATCTGTCGTCACGCCGGACTGTTGTAAACACAAACAGAGGATTTGATGAGCGAGAATATGAAAAGCTTTTTTTGGAAACAGAATATTCTCAGAGGTTCTCTTTAATCCCAAGCTCACGCAACCAGTTAAAAGAATTAATTCATCGGGATCCGCGCACAATCCCCGGAAAAATTGTGGTCGCCCTGGTCTGCGACCTGTTCTCCCTACACGTTGCAGAAAGGAACCTGAGCTATTTAATCCTTCAATTTGAATCACTTGATCTAATTCACCAATATCAATTCCCAATTCCAAAGTGGATGTGCTGATAATTGCATCAATTGAAGTTTCTGTTTCTTTCCTGATAGAGTCTTCGGCCTCTTCCCTTAACCTTTTGCTGATAGAAGAATGATGCGTTTTTACTTTGACTGGCAAACGTGTCTTGCTTTTAAAATTTCGTTCGTTAATTCTTGCCGCCGTTTCTTCGGTGCCAGACCGCGAACGTTCAAACACGATTGATTTTTTTTGAACCAGCATATCATATAATGAATTTTGAAGTTCGAATCCTTCATCCATGAAGTATTGAATTTGAAAATCTCTATCTTTTGTTGTGGTGCTTTCCACACGAATACATTCCCCACCAATACGATTACCCATGAGCCATCTCAATAGTTCATCGGGATTGCCGATTGTTGCAGTAATTGCAATTCGCTGCGGTTGTCTTTTTATTTCTGATTCTAATCGCTCCAGTAGAGAAACAAGATGTGATCCACGTTCAGTAAGTGCAAAATAGTGAGCTTCATCAATTACTATTGTCTCTAAGTTCTTAAAGGCATCCCTCCAATCTGGTTTCCGAAGTAAAATGGCTTCTATGGATTCGGGCGTTGTCAACAAGATATCCGATGGAAATATCATTTGCTGAACTTTTTCTGCCTGACTCACATCGCCATGCCATTTAAAAGCCTCGAGATAACACATTTTGGCGTAAGGAATCACACGGAGGGCAAGATCATTTAGTAATGCCTTAAGCGGGGCGATGTAAAGCACTTTAAATCCTGATGATTTATCGGTTGTTATTCGTGTCAATAAAGGAAATAAGACAGCTTCCGTTTTGCCACCAGAAGTGGGAGCTTCCAGTATGCAACTTCTTCCTTCGTAGATAGGATCAAAAGCTTTTTTCTGAATGGGTGTTAGGTCTCCCCACTTTTTATCCTTCACATAATCCTGAAGTCGCTGATGTAATTTATTCAATGACATTTCAGAGCTGTGTGGTTAATTCTGATTTTTTCAAAAATTGAGATAGGTTGACGCCTTTATTTTCTTCACATAGATCAAGCATTTGAATAAACTCTCTAAGTATTGGCCGTGGCTTCCTATCGATATTTTCGTCGCCGAATACCGTCCATTCGCCAATAAGTTTGTTGATAGACTCATCGCCTGCAAATTGTTTGGCGTCACAGCTATAAGCAATGCCGTATAAGTCTCTAATCTTATAAATTACATTGGTCAGTCTTTCCCGATCAAGTGACTCAAGACTAATAATAGGCTGTCTCATACTTACAAAGTTTTCATGAGTGAATGGCGTCATCACCCGTTCAGCCAGCGCTTCATAACTTTTCAAACCATATCGCTCATCTTCAAAAAATTCGTCAGTTCCCGTAAAAATGATCAGACACCCGGGAAGTGCATTTCGTCCGGCTTCATCAATAAGAAGCCGTAATGTTTCTAGTGCCTGTTCGCGTTGTCGTGCATGAGGAAATTTTCTGACCAATTCTAATTCATCGACTAACAGAAGTAAACCTTTGTAACGAGCTCCGCTGATGATTTCAAGAATTGCACGCATCCTTGGAAAAACATTATTTGCTTCAAGGTATCCTTTTACTCCAATTTCTCTCAATGACTGTGCAGTAAGTGACCTGCTACCGGTGATCCATGCCAAAGCATTTGATACTAACTCCATTTCACCATTAACCTTACCCTCATAGAAAGTCCTTAAAGCCTGCGAAAAACCGGATTCGATATCATTTAAATTTGCCAACTCAACTTCAATAGATTTCTGAACGATTTTTAATAGTTGCTTTTGATTACTTGAGTTATCCGGATCTATTCCTTCAAGCCTTGCAGTTTTATTATGAATGTTCAGCAACCATGATTCCAGGACATCCACCAAAGCGCTTGAATCCATTTTTTCCGGCGTACGTAATGAATTGATCATACCAGAAAAAAATACCGGAAGATCAGATAATGGCTGATCATGGCTGATGTTCAGAGATGAAACAGCAAACTCATGATCAATCGCAAATTCTTTAAGCCATGAACAAAGAAAAGTCTTGCCAGACCCATACTGACCCCTGATAAATTTAAAATGCGATTTGTTTGGACCAACTTCCATCAAAATTTCGGAAAGATGCTGACGAGCGGTTTGTTGTCCGACCATTAGCAATCCTAAATTCGTTTTTGGAACGACTCCATGACGCAAGGCATCAATGATATCTCTGGCTGATTTCTTTTCGAGAATTTGTTCATCCGCTTTTTCATTTGCTGTCCATTGGTAAATATTACTACTCTGAACACTTTTAATTTGAATTGACGGTTTGCCTATTCTTTTAAGCTTGGCCATGAGTTCTGCCATATGAGCTTTATGTAAAACCCAGTTGAGTTTGTATTTTATGACTATTCGTTCGAGGTCCTGTTCGGTGATGGATTTTGCTTCTTTTAAGATTGCGATCACTATCTGTTCATCTGGCTTTAGCTCAGCAAACCGCTTATTAATTTCTTCTAAGTTTGAAGGTGGCGCAGCAGGTGCAATGTCAATCTGTATTTCTTTAGGAGAAACTTCAATTGTTACTGGTGATGTTTGAGAAGTTGTTGATACTTGCTGCTTTTCTGGCTCAGTAATAGCAGCGACCGGAATGTAGTCTAAAACACGGTCGACTAATTCTTGCTTAGATCCTGAAACTGGCAAGTTGAACTTACGGAACAGTTGAGCTAAATCTTCTTTTCGGAGGCAATTAAATACAGATCGTTCGGACCATGGACTGTCCAGTATACGTTTTACCTTTTCTTCTTTCGTTCCACTTATTGTCAGAGAACTTTGGTAAAGAATATCATATAATTGCTGCCCTGTCAGGTTCATTAATACTCTATTAAAAGCCTCGGGCTCCATTTCCCGTAATTCGGGAATAGATGGCAAAGGGGATACAACTTCTTCCGGCTGATCAAGCCGCAGATCCAAGTCTGTATCAAAATGGTGAATTATGTTAGCAATAACCGTATTCTTCGTTCCTCCAACCTGAATGTCTTCACGTCTACAAAGGTCACGCAGATTATCAAGATGAATTAAATTTAAGATTTCTCCGGGTGGCGCGAAGCTATTCAGGAGTCTATCTATCATTGACTCTTTTGCACCACTAACATTCAGTTGAAAATTCTGCAGCGCCAGAGCAAGGTCTTCTTTGCTAAGACTACCCAACAATCTTTTAAAGGAATCATCCATGATCTCAATCCCAAATGTTTTGCGCACCTGTGCAGCTACCTCTTCGGCTATTACGTAGTTGTTTTCATAGGTTAATATTATACCTGCGGTTAACAAATAATTTCGGGCTATATAGTATTCCTGTTCTATATCCCACAAATTCAGAATGGAAGGATCATGCATTAAAGTGAAATGCTCACGATCCCAAATTCCAAATTCCTGTTTGATTAACTCTAATATATGTGCTTCACTCTTGTCGATTGATCCGTCATTTTCCCACGCCCTTCTCAGAATTTTTTTATAAAGCTCCGGATGTTTATCTTCTATTCCGTTGTGTTGTACAGCCATTACGGATAGCTCTCTTATATAGTCTAACACCTTTACACGAAAACTTTCGACTTCAACCATAAAGTCCGGAGCCTGAATAATCAAATTGAGTATTGCAAATGCAGGAGGTTTACAGTAAAGAATCTTGTTTGAAATGTAAGATTGAGAACTTAGTGCTGAAATAATTTCTTGAATTATGACAGATTGAGGTAACCGAAGATTAATTGTTTCATCTACTTTATCGGCAGATATTTGATCCAGCAAGGCTGTATCATACTTCTCCAGAATATGCTGCAATTTCATTGGTGCAAAACATTTAATGACTTGTATCCTGTAAGGTAATTAAACGAAGTTTAATAAACAACAATGACAATTCGAATATAAAAGAACAAAGTCGATTGTATTACTTCCCAATTGAGAGTGATCCAAGTTGTTCCGAGACATAAGTATTGGTTATGCGTTCCTGTTCTAATCGTTTATTATTTGTTTGCAGAAACTTATACAGTTTTAATTCGTCAGTATTTAACTTTTCCAGTACCAGTTTTCTGTAAATGGAAGTCACTGCAAACTTGCTGAATTGATTATATGTTTTTTCATCCATTAAAAAGCTTTTTGCTTCAGGGTAGTATTTCCGTATAATATTCAGCATTTCAAACCCGGCGGCGTCAAGGTCAAACCAACAAAACAATTCGGCCTTTGCCAGCCATGGAATGTTTTTGCTTATCCGGCTTTTAAACCCTTCGCCAAATATGGCAATAGCATTTTTCACTTTGGGAAATGAAAGAAAACATGCTTTGTTTTCAACTATAAATACTTTTTCGGGTTGCCAATCGATCAAGGCGGAATCATCTAATGTCAATGCTAATTCATCATATCCAATTATTGGTTTCAATATCTCATCTAATACCCTTATCTGGGCATAGATATTTGGTTTTTTGATATAGAACCGGCCGGAAAAATCAATTTCGCTTTTGTTTATCCATTCAGCAGGTAACAGCACATCAAGTATTTTTTTTAAAGCTGAAGTATTATCCTCGATAAACTTGGAATGAACTTCAATTGGCAACTCCCGTAAGTAGAGATTATGAGGTGGCACATTATTGCAGAAATAATTGCAGACTTTTATTAATTCATCTATTTTATCATTCTGTTCAAGTAAGAAAGCAACATTTTCCTTTGCCCAACCTGACACATTATTAAACGATGCATTTAGTTTATGATAAGCAGTTTTAATTGCTTCATAGTCTTTTGTTCGTCTAATGTAAAAAAGGTAATCATCAAGGCTTTCAAAAAATATTTTTGATGGTATTTTCTGTTTCGTTCCGTCAACCATTTTTTCTTTCCACTCAATTGTGTAACCTTTCCCCTTAGCTTGCTTTGACTGCTGATAAAGCGGGATGATGGCCTCTTTAAGTTGACTAAAATTTGTACCTGATAGTTTTTTATTAGAAGGTATTAATAGTGGAAAAATTTCCTCCTGTTTTACAACAGCCGTGATAACCTTATTAAACAGCTTATCCGATTTATCAAAAAGTTCATTAGGTGTTATCATTATTTTGTATCGGCTAACAGTTTAAAACTTTCTTTCTTCTCATAATACTGTTCCATGGTGAGATTGTACAAAACAGAATTTTTTTTATTCTTAATTTCCACAAAGTGAACTGCATGTATGTATGGTTCTGCAATATTGATCTTATCAAGCGGTGTTACCACTAATATCTGTAAATTCAGTTGATCACAAAACTTCATCAGGAACTGGCTTTTTTCCGGGTCAAGTTTACTGAATGCCTCATCGACTGTAATAAAACGAAGGCTCTTATGTTGCTTACCTTGCTGAAATATGCCAAACTGATGAGCTATAGCTGCACCTAAAATAGCATAGGTAAACTGAGCTTTTTGGCCACCTGAATAGCTGGCAGTGTTATCATGATATTGACCGGGCTTATTGTCAACTACTGAATGTTCTCTTGCGCTAAATAATAACCAATTTCTTACGTCCGTAACCTTCCTGCGCCAATTCTCTTCCTTTTGTAGTTCCGTGATCAGTTCCTTTATCTTGTGAAATACTTGCTCACGATAACTGTCATCCTTCTTCATTTCAAAATCAAGTGTTCCGGGAATTGCAGCATTCAATTGGTTCCTAAAAATATTAATTTCATTTTCACCCCGCAATGACCGGCATTCCAATTGCAAATAAGTATCAGGATTCTGATTGAAAGTTATTTTTTTCAAAGGCACATTCAATTCCTCGATCATATCTTCAATTTTACTCAATTCATTGTTGAGCCATGCCCGGTAACTCGTTAGTGCATCCAGCATACTTTTGTCCATATAATCCCTGAAACGGCGTTTATGTTCAACCAATCTTTGGGTTTGAATAGTTTTATGCAAATCTTCGAGGTCACCAAGACCGGTTAAGTCAGCTTTAATATTTATTACATCGCCGCTCCAGCTTGGGAATTCGGTAGTGATCTTTTCACCGGGATGTACAAATGCCGCGATCAGGACTATAGTATCTTTTTCAAGATCGTTTACTGCATTTGTTGCCGCTTTTTGTTTTACTTTAAGTTTGATCCCAGCCTGCGTTACCATATTATTAAACTGAGTTAAAGATCCAATAGAAGATGGCGAAGATTCAATTTCGTTCAGAAACTGGACAATGGCCTGTTCACCTTCTTCTTTCAGGTCTTCAAAATCAAGTTTTAGCTTTCGCAGATTTTTATCATTATACTCGTCCTCCAGTTTACTCACCTTTATACCTAATGCTTCTTTCTGGTCAACTGATGTTTTTAACAGATTTTCGATTTCAGTAATCTGCTTAACAATTACACCATACGTATCAGAAGATTTTTTTAAATCCGCAACTTGCTTATTTAAGTTATTGATCCGCTCCGCATGTTGAGACCAGTTTAAATCATCATAGCTTTTAAAAGTCATGAGATTTGCTATCGTTTGTTCCTTTGATTTTATCAATGTTATATGAGGATTCAGGTTCTTAAGTTCAGCTGATAACCTGGTATATAATTTTTCTTCATTGTTTTTCTGCCCTTGCAGGTATTGCACAATGGTTTTATTATCACCACCAAGCCGGTACTTTGATTTATTCCATCTACCAGGCCGATCATCTTTTTCATGCCTGTTGACGTTCCGCATCATGCCATTGGAAGTGATGGCTTTTGATGAACCATAAAATACCTCAAGATCATCTGTGCAGTAGTAATTGAACCTGTCCAGCAGTACGGTCTCCAGCCAGGTTTTGTAGACGGATTCCTTGAGATCAAGTTTATTCACAATTGCATCATCATCTACCGGCCATCGTACAATACTGTTAGAAGGCTTTTTGTCGATTTTATGATACACCAACTTTGCCTGCATATCATTATTATAAATAAAATGATTGGCAGTTCTACTGAATTTTTCCGGCACTAAAAGTTGCATGGCAAAATTATGCAGTAACCTTTCAATTGAATCTTCCCATCGTTGCTCCGATGCCTTTACCTTTATTAGTTCACCAACGAATGGTATTTCATCCTCCGTTGTTTCAAGGATATCAATTAGTCTTTCCCGTGCGTTTGTGAGATCATCGGGCATGCGGTTCTTTCTTGACTGATAGGATGTAATTTGTTGCTGAAAGACTTCTATTTGTTTGGTTGCAGCGTCCTGTTCAATTTTTAGTCTATATTTTTTTTCAGCAAGTTTTTCTGCCTCTGCCGGAACTGTGTTGTTCAGCTCAAGAATTTTAGAATAGTTTTTTTTGAATACTGTTTCATCCACATCAACATCAATTTCTAATGCGCCACATAGATTGGTATAAATGGCTGCAGTCTCTGTTTTCAGTTTTCTTTTTTCCGTCTCGTTATCAATATCTTTATTCAATAGCGAAATTTGGCTGTCAATATTGAGAGCGGCCCGTTGAGTTATAAGGTGTTCTTTATCTTTTTCCAGCCTTGTAACAACGGATGAAGCCAACTCCTTATCTTTTTTGGCTACCTCTATTTCATGTTCTAACCTTTCAACATCTTTTCCTAATAACTCATACTCAAGTTTGCCGAGATAAAACGGCATTTGCTCTTCTATCAGATCAAGTTTGCGTTTATTACTCCGGAACACCTCAAGTTTTTGTTTGTTTATGACAACGGGCTCAAGCAATTCAATCTGCTTTTCGTCTTTAACTATTTTTTTATGGCTATCTAATAAATTAAAATAATGATCATAAAGGTTTTTAAATTGCTCCTCCGCATCAGCTTCTTCCAACATCTCCTGCCGTATAAAATTGGTTAAGTCACCCAATACCTTAATACCTACCGTTTGGCTGAAAAGTGAGAGGGCTTTGTCTCTTAATCCAAATAATTCGCTAAACCTGGCAGCGTATTCTTTAAAGCTGTTATAAATTTCAGTCTTCCCATACTTTTTCATCAGCTTTTTTTTCCATTCCCCTTTCAGATCAAAATGATCTTTTCCAAAGTGCTCATTAACATTGAGCGGGTACGGCGAAACGATAAATATTTTTTGAAGACCGCCATTGCCAAACCAACGCACCTGTACCAACGTAATCGTGTGTTGAGTGCCGGAGTTTTGAAAACAGCAAAGTAGTACAGAATAAGGATTATCGGACTTCGTTCTTAATTGTTCTGTCCTGGATTTTTCTTCTAATTCAGAAAATGTTTTTCCATAGTAACCCCAGAAATACGAGCTTTCATCCCTTTCCTTCTTTGATTCTGCACCGGACGATTGATTGTAAAATCGTTTGCTTGTAGGAACAAGGATAGTCAATAAGGCATCGATCAAGGTAGTTTTTCCGCTTCCGTTGGCACCGGTAAGCAATGATGTGCGGCCATCCGGCTGCAATCTATAAACTTTACCATTAAATGTACCCCAATTAAATACCTCAAGGTATCTTAACCGGTAGCCATTATCGGTATTACTATTGCTGAACAGGGTTGACATAATTGCTGAGCTTATTCTTTATTTCTTCCAGTTTCTCATTACTAATAAACGCTTTGATAATGCGCTTTACTTCATACTTGTTATTATCCTTGTTGGCTACATCCTCGCGGTTCAATTTCAATATGCCAATGTTTAATAAACCCGTAATGGGTTTTGACAGATCTTTCCAGAGTTTACTTTTATTCGTCTGTTCCTTATAAAAAATTTCTATCCGTTCTTTAATTTCCTTTTGAGTGAGATAAAATTTATTGCCGTCGCTTTTTACATCAAATTCCTCAAGACCTTCACGAAGAATCACAGCCAGAAGTGTGGCTTCGTAATTTAACGCCTGCTTCTTCATAAGCCTGGGCAAAGGATTATCATCATGTTCACCGGTTTCTGGTTGAAGCACTCTTGCAAAACCATCCTGATCATTAATAACTAACTCCATTCCTATTCTCGCGAAATATTCCTGGATGGCGGATTGTGAGCCCATTAACTCCCTCCAGGTATTTTTATCATCTGCATATACAGGGCCTTGTAATAATTTGATTACAGCAGCAGCAAAAGGAGCCCTTGCAATTTTTATTTCCATATTATTTAGTTAATGGCTTTATATAAATAACCAACGGAACATTTACAATCCTTCCCCCCAACAAAATTGATTCATTGGTGCCCTCAATGATCTGGTGGGATCCGGAAGCTCCGATAGAAAAATATCCTACAATTTCACTCAGTCCATTTTCCAGTCCATATTCGTCCACAACTTCTTTAAGAGTTACCTGGCCTTTTTCTTCAAGCATAGCATCAATTCTTTGCTGTAACTTTTTCCTATCAATTGTAAATTGATCGAACAGGGTTTTGAAATCTGCATTTACTTCCTCAGCACTTGAGTCAGGGAAAAGAATATTACTCAGGTCATCTTTTTCATCACCGGGTTCCCACCTGTCGAACAGGTTGATATACGGTTCGTCTTCAATGCTAATGAAATCATCCTCTTTTATTTTAGCATCAATAAGGCTGTATGCCATTTGACGAATTTCTCCTATCAACTCCATTGCCCGCCTTCTGTCCAGCATATTTTTCTCAGACAGTACACGGCTGATCTTCTCGCTTAATTTCCTGTTTGAATCGATCACTTTACGTCCCGACACATGCAGATAACGTTTCAGATGTTTTAGAAACCGATCATTATTGTAATCAATACTATGCTCATTCAACAGGTGGTATAAACGTTCGGTGAGCTGTGAAAATTCATGCTGTCTTTTCTCATCCATCAAAAACTCCCAAAAAGCCTTAAAACTTTTCCCTTGCGGTTTCTGGTCAATTTCATCAAGCGCATCAAGAGCGAAAACAAGCAGTGTCCCTTTAGCGATGTCCTTCTCTGTATATTTCCGCTGAATATCTTTTCTTATCTGGTCAAAATTTTGCTCCACTTCACTAAAATCTGAAAGAAGATCTCTTGCCATTTTATTCAGATCATAAAACTGTTCTTTGATCTCTGTTTCGTCAAAAAGTGAAGGCTTCTTGCCATTTTTCAAAAGGTTTATTTCATTTTCAATCTCCCATTTTTTTTTATTGAGTTCTTCAATCCTGGTTTCCACATCTTCATTTGTTTGTTCAATCATTTTTTGGAGTTTGAAAAAAATATCCCTGAACTTGCTGTTGGTTCCAATATGTCCTCTCTTTTCCAGATCTCCCAGCCATTTGAAAACTTTTTTTGTGTCGGGCGTTAATTCGTGTAAGTCTTCACCTTCATCGTTTGGATATTTACTAAGAAAGCCGTTGTTACTCCATTTCTCAATATATTGGGCAGCTCTTAAAGAAAAATCATCAAATAAGGTTTCTGCATCAAGTTCGTCGTCCTTTTCTTCATACGACAATTCTTCCATGTAACCTTCCAGTTTACTTTTTAACTCACTGTTTGAAATAGTAGTAACATTTGCATCTGAAAAAACTTTGTAAAAAAAAGAAATAATAAACGGGGCATTTTTGGCTCGTAAAAGTTGCAGGGTTCTAGCGGTCTTAAAATGTAAAAGTGTTTCCTCAAATGTCATAACTCTAAAGTAAAATATTTAAAAGGTACTTGCAATGAACTTTTATCCGGGCAACTACAATATCCTGCACTGTTAATGGTGTTTCGTTTTACAAGATCCTAAAAAAATCCTTCTTTGGAATAGCAAATACACTACCTCTAAAGACCATAATCGCTTTATACAATCACAGATCAGCGTTTCCAATATGGTTCACTTCATTTAATAATTCTTCGGGAAGGCTCTTTTTTGTTTTTAGGCCGAGGTCCTTCAACTTCGTTGCCTGGGTAACAAGGTTATCATTACCTGTTGCTAATTGTTTGTAAGCTTCGCCATATTTGTTTTGAGCTTTTTGCAAATGATCGCCTACATCCTGCAGGTTAGCGATAAAGCCCACAAACTTATCATATAATTTTGCACCACGCTCCGCGATTTCGTTTGCATTCTGGTTCTGGTATTCGCGTTTCCAAAGATCAACGATCAGTTTCAATGATGTGATCAGGTTAGTTGGACTCAGCAAAAGTATTCTCTTATCGTAAGCATAGTTCCAGAGTTCTGCGTCCGCCTGCAGCGCGGCGATATAGGCCGGTTCATTGGGAACAAACATCATTACAAAGTCGAGACTCTTGCTGTAATCATCATATCCTTTCATGCTAAGCAAGTGGATATGTTTTTTGATACAGCTAACATGTTCACTTAACTCATTCATTCTTGTTGTTTCGTCTGTTGCATCTACGCATCTTGTAAAGGCATTAAGTGATACTTTAGAATCGATGATCACATGTCGATTGTCCGGGTATTTGATCACCGCATCTGGTCGCATCTTTTTGTCTTCTGTCTCCGAGCGCATCGCATTACCCTGTTCATCATGCAACTGGTATTCCATAAAATACTCGCGGTTCTTTACCAGACCTGAACGCTCGAGAATGTTTTCAAGGATCATTTCACCCCACCCACCCTGTGTTTTAGATTCCGATTTTAATGCCCTTGTAAGATTATTTGCTTCCTCGCTTATCTTTCGATTTAGATCTGTGAGCTCTTTTACCCGTTCACCTAAAGAGAATCGCTGTTCCGATTCTTTTTGATAAACTTCTTCGACCTTCGTTTTAAACTCAGTGATATTCTTTCCAAGTGGTTCAAGAATTGATTTAAGGTTTGCCTTATTCAACTCTGTGAACTTTTCAGTTTTTGTTTCAAGAATACGATTGGCAATATTCTCGAACTCAAGGTTGAATTTCTTATTAAGCGCCTCCATCTCTTCTTTCTGTGTCTTAAGTCTTTCCTGCAAAGCTTCGTTGTTCGCCGTTTCGCTGGCAAGTTGTTTTGAAGCCGCAGATAGCTCCTGTTTTGTGAGGCGCAATTCTTCTTTAAGGAGTTCTTCTCCTTTGTGTTTCTCCTGTATGAGTTGGTTAACTGCACGAAGGTCAGCTTTAGCGGCAGCAAGTTCTGCGCCCGATGTGTTGAGAAGTACCTGGCCCTCATTGACCGATCGCTGCAAGGCCCCTAACTCCGTGACCTTTAAATTTAGTTGCTCCTTTGTATTGCTTATCGTAGCAGTTTGTGTGGCACGGTAACCAACAAACTCTTTTTCAAGTTCGTTGTATTGCTGCTGAATCAATCCATTTTTCTTTTCTGATTCAACGCGACTTTTTGATCTTCCGAGTAACCAACCTATTAGCGTTCCGATTGCCAAGCCAGCCAGCAAGTAAAAAAAAATATCCATAGCAGTAATATTGATAGCAAACAAAATATGATTTCTAAAAAAATTCCTTGTGTGTGACAGGTTAAATTTAGAACAAGTCCATCACTCTTTTATATAGAGTAATGGACTTTCAAAAGGATCCATGCATTTATCGTATAAACGGTACACCCTTTGGCTTACAATTATCCAAAGTGCAAAGCCTGTTAACCGAACGATCTTGTGAACCTTTTCAGGCAAATTAAAACAATATGCCGCAAAATTTTTGAGACTATTCTTCTAGAGTTTGCTCATCACGCAACGAACAAATTTATCTCTCGGCCTCGGGGCTGACACTTCCTTACAACAGGAGATAATAGCAGCACGTATGGCCGATTCAGATTTTGCCGGGTAGATCCTTTTGATCTTCGCAACCAGGTAGTCTACTTCCCACAGTTCTTCGCAGGAAAAGAAAAAACGATCCTCCCATCTCTTCTTTTTGTTGTCATAATCTGACCAACTTTCATTTAAAATTCTTTCAGGCACTTTTGATGATTTTATGTTATAAGTAAAAAAATCGGAACCTATTATCTTAATATAAATTCAAAAGAATCGACATACCCTTTGTTAAAAAGTAAAAACTTTGCATCTTATTGGGTATGGCATTCATTAGAACAGGTTTTACACCCGTTGGCTTGACTATGATGTTTTTTAGCCGCTTCTACTGCCGGCTTGCAATTTGAAAACTCGCCGAGATAAGTTTTGTTATGAGGCAGGTATTGGCAATCTTCATGATGAACTTCATGATCCCCGTTTGGTTGTGCATTGTTATTAACGTAATACTTTTTCATATTTATAAAATTTTGTGTGATCAAAAGTATCAGCTCATAAACTTAAAAAATTACGGGAAACCGTCAGCAACAAGTATTACTAAATGAAGCGTAAGAGTAACAAAGATCATACAGGTATAATACACAGAATGTCTAAGGCATAATTCGAATGATGTGGGTCATCCTAATAACAGTATTTACATTGCCGTCTATGCCTTGCTTTTGCCGAAGCGATATCAGTTGTTTCGATTTTAGTTGAGCATCTCTTTAATCCTTTGCAATGAGTTGTTTTATGATAAACTTCAGACTGCGGACCGTTACAGAGGTAGACCTTATCGGTACTGGCACAACCCAGTAGAATTATAAAAAATAAAAAGATTAATTTTTGCATTTGTATAAAACTCATTTACACCTTCTCAATAATCCATTTTAGGTTATGAAGGTGATATTTTATCACACCTTTTCCCAAAAGCTTTTATGATTTTCCTCAATCCATTTTTTTATGTTTTCCTGGCTTCTTATGTCAGTTGGAACATACTCTCTAATCGCTCTTTCTATTTTTTGATAGCTGGAAACAGATATAGGTTTTGGAAAATTCCACTTTTCAGCCAGCTTATTAACAAAATATAACATTTCCCATCCTTCTTTTCTTGATAAAAGAGTTTTATCAGGTTCGCCAGTTACTTTAGGATCGTCACTTGAATACTTGGTTGTCCAAATGTAATCCTTATAGTACATGTCATTTTTACTGAAAGCCATAATAAGTAGTTTTTATTTTATATTTTAAAGAAAATGATAGTCAACATATTTCATATTAATCCGTGCATTCTCCAGGCGACTTTAAATATTCATGTTGTAAAGACCAATTTATTACAGGAGCTTAGGACGATATGTAGGATTTTTTTGAGAATGAAGACTACCCAACTCCCGACAAAATATTCAATTTTTTAACATGCATTTCCATTTGATGCATAATCATAGCATCATAGTCTGTAGGTTTTTCATGCCTTTTATTCATAAGTATAAAGAATTCCAATCCAAGAAGCAGTAAGAACCAAACAATATAAACAATCAAGGCAGGAATAGAACTTTTAAGAAGACTAAACATTATATTTAATTCATCCAAAAAGCCAGTCTTTTCCTTTAATAATTTTTCAATTGACACTCTAAGATTTGCCAGTGAATCACCTTGAGAAAGTATCATCCTTTGCATCGAATTAATTTGTGAATCCAATG
>JBIOVR010000462.1:0-16227 GCA_044867875.1 Chitinophagaceae bacterium | reverse complement strand
ATTAAATACAACGTTTTCTCTTACAACATTCGGTTTCGCATTCGCTGTTGTGTTTTTGGATACACCGGGATCTGTGATCACGGGCTTTGCACTTTTAGCAGCTTCGTCATCCGCTTTCTTTTTTGCTGCTGCTCTGGCTGCTGCTATTTCCCTGTTTATAATTGAGGTAATAGCTTTTTGCAGGTCTTTATCTTTTTTCTTTTTGGCCGACAATTGTTTTTGCAGATCTTTTTCCTGTGATTTCAGTTGGGTAAGTACAACATCTTTTTCCTTCTTCTGTCCTTCCAATGCTTTTGCCTGCGTTGTTTGATTTTGAAGCGCATTATCCTTTTGTTTCTTTTTGCTTAACTGGTCCACTTTTCTTCTTGCAATTAATGCCTGTGTTTCTTTTATAGTATTTACCTGCTGTTCACGAAAAGAACGATAGGTTTTAAGATAAGTAATACGTTTGACGGCATCATTAAAACTACTTGCAGAAAAAATAAAATTCAGGTAATCATAATTACTCTTGTTCTTATAAGCATACACAACACTTCTTGAATATTGGGATCTTAATGTGTCGAGTAATTTTGAAAGACGATAGATCTCCACATTACTCATGTAAATATCATCATCGATCATACGAAGCTCTTTGCTGATATTGCTGATATATTTATTCTGTAATTTTATTTTCCTGTCAATGAGATTATATTGCCCAACTATCTGTTTGGTTTTACCTTTTAGTTTATCATACTCCCCCTGTATCTGTTTGATCTCTTTTTGTATATCCTGTCTTTCTTTTTCCAATTGTGACTTATCTTCTGTTTGGGCAAAAAGAAAACAAGCTGAGAAAACCAACGCCAGGAAGAGATAGATTCTTTTTTTCATGTTACCTGCTGTTTTGTGGTAAATCAATAAGGATCGGGATCATTTTAAAACGCCGAACTGTAAATTTAATTTTATTTATTATTTTCTTTTATAGTTTTTTGGCACTGAAAACGGATAACTTAACGTTTCATTAAATGCATATTGCTTGAAATTTAATTTTACATCAAGCTTGGTTTTTTCAGTAACAGATACAGTACGGTTAGTTGCAAATTTCACCCCTTTGTCCGTTTCATAATCCGAGTAAGTGAGGAAACAGGTTCTGTTTCTTAATATATCAACATCATCAAGCTTGCTATGCCTCATAAGATGATCATTGTTATTCATTGATATCAGGTGTCTGAACCAGTGTCCCTCGCTTAGCAATGAAACTCTGTTTTCTTCTACGGAGTAAGAAACGATATTTGAATCAAGAAAAACAGGATTACCGATGATCAATTGCTGCACTGTATGCAGATCAAGCGGCAATGCTGCAACTTCGGTTAAGTATTCCAGCGATCGCACCTGGTATTCTTTATCCAGTTTATTTAATATGCGCACAGAATCTTTATCAATCAATACACGCATACCCTCTATTCCCAATGCACCATTTACAGATATCCAAATAAGGCTGTCCTTTTTCATTCTGATAAAAACATTCACGTCATATTTTTTTCCATCACCACCCTCATAATCTGTATTGACCTTTGCTGAAAAAGTTTCAAACTCTATCCTATTTGCCAGAAGTTGAGAATAATTGTCTTTTATAAACCTGATAGAATCGGCATGCGGGTCTGTCGTTTGTTTTACCACTTCCACTGTATCTTTTTTTGTGGAAATTGCCGTTTGAATTTTCCTGGTGGAGCGGCATGATGATACCAGCAATGCACCCGTAATTAATAGTAAGATAAATCGAATCATTATTATTGTTTTCCTGTATGACCAAAACCACCTGCGGCCCTTTCAGTATTATTTAAAATTTCTACTTGCTCGAATTCGGCTCTTTCTGTTTTCTGAATTATCATTTCCGCTATCCTGTCACCTGGATGAATGACTTGCTCTTCTGAAGAAAGGTTGATCAATATTATCTTAATTTCTCCACGATAGTCAGAATCGATCGTTCCCGGCGTATTCAAACAAGTGATGCCCTGTTTAATTGCCAAACCACTTCTTGGTCTTATTTGTATTTCGTACCCCTGGGGTATTTCAACAAACAATCCTGTGGGTATCAAATTTCTTTCAAGCGGCTGAAGGGTTAATGGTATATCTAATGATGCTCTTATATCCATGCCTGATGCCCCATTTGTTGCATACTCAGGCAAAGGATTAGAAGATATATTAACGATCTTTATTTGTATAGATGTCATTCTGGCAAAGTTAAGCTTCAATGATACACGGAAAGAGTCATATGCTACGAACAAGTAGTTAAACTTTCTGGAGCAAAACAGTGGCATAAGCCATGATGCCTTTTCCTTTCCCTATAAATCCCATCTCTTCAGTTGTAGTTGCTTTTATTGAAACATCATTTTCCGATACACCGGTTATTGATGAAATGATCTTTTGCATTTCTGCTGTGTATGGTTTCAGCTTAGGCTCCTGCAAGCAAATCGTGCTATCGATATTTACAACTGAATAACCTTTTTGCTTAACCATATCCATTGTTCTTTGTAATAATACAGTGCTCTGAATATTTTTGAATTCATTTGATGTATTAGGAAAATGAATGCCGATATCACCTAAAGCAAGAGCTCCAAGAAAAGCATCGCAAATAGCATGAAGAAGTACATCGGCATCGCTATGTCCTAATGCACCTTTTTTAAAAGGGATTTTAACTCCGCCGATCCACAAATCTCTTCCTTTTTGTAGCTGGTGAAAATCAACGCCACTTCCAATTCTGTAAGACATGTAATTTTTATTTTTTCAAATATAAAAAAAGACGTCCCGATGTATCGGGACGTCACTATAAATTATTTTCTTCATTTTAATTTGTCGTGGTTGCACCACCTGAACCATCGAAGTTAAAATGCAATGAGAAACGCAATGTGTTAGATAAAGGATTGCGATCAACACCACTTCCTGAAGGAATCAAGTAAGAAAAATCAAGGCCAAAGCTTTGATATTTGATACCTACACCCATTGTAAAATATTGCCTATTACCTTTTGTTTTATTCTCATAGAAATAACCTGTACGCAGTGCAAACTGATTATTATACCAGTATTCACCACCGACTGAGAAATAGAATTCTTTCAATTCTTCGCTCATTCCGCCGGGTGCATCAGAAAACGAAGTAAACCAACTGCTGACTACACTTTTGCTACGATATGCTTCAAGTTGCTCAGGAGTAGCCGGATCTGCAGGAGGTGTAGGAACAAGGAGTTTATTTACATCGAGTCCAAATGATACTTTATTTTGAGCATCAAATGCTTTTGAGTAAGTAGTACCAAAGGCGAGATTAGCAGGGATATAATCCTTCTGATCAGCATTGTCTGTATAAGAAATTTTCCCACCTAAGTTTGTTAGTGCAGCCCCAAAAGCCCATCCAGTTCCCATATCATCATGACCTGAATAGTAATATCCCAAATCAGCTGCAACGGTGCTTGCTGCTTTATAAGTGTTTCCCGCACCTGGTGTTCCTGAGGCTAAATTTGAATTTATATATCTTAATGCGACGCCTAATCCGGATTTTTCTGAAAGCTTTCTTGAATATCCAAAATCAAATGCTATTTCTCTTGGTCTGTATGTATTTAAGTCATTACCGAGATTATCAGTAAATTGTATAGTACCAAGACTAAAATATCTTAATGAGCTTGATATAGCCGATTGCTCATCCAATTTATAATAACCTGCCACAGTAGCATGATAAACATCATTAAGAATATCTTTAAGCCAGGGAGTATATGAAGCAGAGACGGCACCCTTATTAGTATTGAATGCAACTTTACCCATATTCCAAAATGCAGAATTTGCATCAGGAGAAATAGCAACTCCTAATTCACCCATACCGCCAGATCTTGCATCAGGAGTAATTCGTAAAAAAGGAACAGCCGTAGTAACAGTATTGATTACATCACCTTGAGTTTGAGCGTTGGAAAATTGAGAAAATCCTACAAAAGCCAGGATTATAGCAGTCAGTTTAAATGCAGTCGGTCTCATTAGTAAGAATTTATGAAATTTGTAAATATATAAGAATTTTAAAAACCTGATTTTATAAATTGATTTGTCCACTCATCCGTCTTAAAAGATCACTAGCTTTTCAGTCACCGTTCGGGATTTGGATCCGTTGCAAAAAACCTTTATCCGGTACACATATATTCCCCTCCCAATTTTGTCGCCGAAATCATCTCTCCCGTCCCAATCCACATAAGAACGATTTCCGTGTATGTTTATTGTTTTTTCAAGCGTTTTTACTATTCTGCCGGCTAGCGAAAATACATGGATCTGTACGAGTAGATCCTGACCTGGTTTATTATGTTCAAACCAAAATTGTGTATTGGTTGTGAATGGGTTAGGATAATTAAGCACATGGTCGATCACAAGTTCATCATCGTTCATTACAGAAAAATCAAGTATCAACTCAGATGAGTTATTAAGCACATCCCAAACTTTTATTTTTAGAGAATGAATTCCGGGTTCTAATTCGGGTAATTGAAAACGTGTAAAACCTTGCCCATATTGATCAAGATCAGCTTCATAATAATTATTCAGATCAAAGAGTTGATTATTGTTGTTATCCAGCATTGCAGTGATGTTATGTCCGATACCCGTTCCTGAAGTATTGATACCTGAAGAATCTGCAAGTTTTAAGATCAATATTGGTCGTTGGTTAACAATACTTCCGTTCACGAATTTTTCATCATTTAACCAGGCTTTTATTTCGGGACCATTTTTATCATTATCAATAGCTGATGCGGAGCCGCCAACTATAATGTCATTAAAAAAATCACTGCCGTCTTTGATTCCATCTTCAGCATAGTAACTTATTTTGCCGCGACCATACTGATAATTGATGTCCTTTGGCACTTTAAAAGAAAAACTGAATTTTCCATTGGTAACAGTAGCTTTTCCTTTGAACAGAATATTCGATTGCTGCTGAAAAGTGGTTTGTTGACTACCTGGATCATTCGCCTTTGTAGTGATCATTTGAGGTTTATCAAAAACAACCGGGTAAACGGTCCCGTTTAAAGTTGAAAGAATTAAACCATTATTATCTGTTACCTCACCTTCTATCACTACTTTTTCTCCGGCTGATAACGTATCTATTCTTACGGTAGGATCAAATGAGTTCAGTCGGAAAGTTCTTATTTTAAATTGCGGAAATGCGAGTGTCAAAGCGGGATCACCCAGCAATGTAAACTTCCTGTTGTTGATCAGGTCGCCGGATGTTTGATAAGTGTAATTCTTTGCTTCCTTTACTGCTTCACCAAGACTTCTGTATTTTCCGTTCGTAGCAGGTTGCATAGCAAATTGCATATAGTTATTATTCATGATCCTGTTACTGAAAGAAAATACAAGCCTGGTGGTTGTCATCATTGCAATGCCACCAGACTTTGGTCTCAATAAAAGATTTTCGCCAAGTGAATTGATGAATGGATTATCATAAGGTGCAAAATCGCAAGTAGCTGTCACAAACAAAGGAAGCTGATTAGCGTTAGTCCATCCATTTATCATCGGTTGATCAAGTATCACTTCTTCGGCAAGTCTTGACGAGCCGCCATGACCGATAAAATTAAAGAGCAACGTTCCACTCGTAATTTGATTATTGATCGTTTCATTTACAGATGGATACCTGCTGCCCGCCGATCCGCTTTCCTGTTGAAATGCATCGAGGTAAATTTTCCGAATATTGAAAACGGGATTTGCAGATACGGTGCCTGTTATTAATTCCGCATCCTGCAAATGCAGATTATTATCTTCATCATCTGCAATAATGGAAATATTATTTCTCCATGCACCAAAACTTTCTTTGTTGTGATAAGCAATTACTTTGTCAACATAATTTTTCGCCTCTTCGATATTTTTTGCTGGAATTCTGCCAATACCAACATCAAGAAGATTGGCGACCAATCCCGAATTGATATCTTCATTGTCATCTAAAAAACCAAAGAAATCATCACTTGTATAAGTGCTAAGGGGATCAAGAAAAATTTTACTTTGATATGCAGGAACAAGGTTTGTGTTATTAATGATCCTCTTTTTATAATCGAAAGAAGCATCTCCAAAAAGCAATAAATATTTTGGACGATCAGCGGGGTTAGATGCATACCTGTCAAAGTACATTTTTACAAGATCACGAATGGCAACAGGGTCTTGTGTGCCTGAAGAAAATTCATTGAAAATTTTATCAGTAGCAATATCGGTCACCTTCAAATTCCTTTGTCGGTGAAAAGAAGCTAACCTTTCAGCTTGTGAGCTCAATAAATTATTAGTGATGATCAAATAATCTGTTTGCTGAGAATTGTGCAGATCCTGGTTTTGAATTCGACCTCCATTTACGGGTATTAGCGCCTTGCCAGGATCAAAAGCGATGTATTCTCTCAAACGTGCTGCATCATTAACAAATCGAAATTCATTTGCTAATAAATTTCCTTGCATCCTTGTTGGCGATAAAGGATCAGTAATATCCCAAACCTGCGTGTTGCTTGTTGCATTGCTCACTACAAATTCGCAAATATTATTTCCAACACTATTCCAATCACGAAAAGGCAATAGACCACCATTACTTAAAACCATGCTTCTTCTTACATGCATCTCAAAAAAATTCAACCAGCCTTGAGAGTTAAAACCACCAGGCAGGTAGGTATAATTGATCTGCAAGGATTCCTGAGGTAATAAAAGATCTGATGCCTGTTGTGTTTGTTGTGCAAACAGGTCATATAATCCGGCTCCGGTTGAAGGAATACTGACCTGCTGCGCCAATTGATTATTTACCCGCACATCAAAACGACTCGGGACATTTATAGACCTGGCCACGCAATTCGAGATCAATGTAGCAGGTGTGTTGAGAAGAAGATCTGGTATGCTAACTGAAAAAGATCTTGAAAGTGTTTTACCCGGTGCATCGGCAAATTCTTCACCCAGCCACTCTTTTCCGCTTGATAATAGATTTATCGTATCAAGTTCATGAAAGATTCTTTCGTTGAATGAATTAACTGTTAATGCTGGAGGAGTATTTATTTGTAATGAGGCTATTCTTTTTCCAACACCTCCGATTGTAATAAAGTAATAGGCAGAGTCAGAAAAAAGATTTTTTTTATGAGTAAATCTTTTATTTACTGAATCCTTCAGCCATTTGTCGGGTCCTGTAGCATAAAAAAGAAAATAATCGCTTCCGTTAAACAAGCCGTCACCTCCATCAACTACCATGATCGCATTTTCGGCGAGGTCATCGATGGGTTTATCTGCATTTGTTTCACTAAGCATATTCCCTCCATTTCCAAAAAGTCTTATCGAACCAGAGGAAATGTTTGAGGTATTAAAACCAATTGCTCCCAAAAAAGGAACATCTATTTTATATATCCCACCTTCTTTAACAGCAATCTTGCTCCAACTACCTGATGACAAAACTGAATTGGTTTTGTACACTCTTTGGGCGCTAACATTTGTTGCAAAAAAGCAAATTAACGACAAGGGTATAAGTGTAAATCTCCTCATGATTTCGTTGCAAAAATCAGGGGCTTTAACGAGGTGATAAAAAGTATTTCTGCTTAATAAAATCATTATAATGTGCCTATATTCGCAGATGCGGTTGATAAAATCTTATTAAGGTGCAATATTTTATCCAAGCCGGCGTTAAATTAATTCCAATTCAAAGGTTTATACAAAAAACTATGAAACTGAAAAACTTAATTATCCTTTTATCCTGCGCCATTCTGATCGCTTCATGTAAAGGCAAGGGCCTATTTGGCAAGGACAAGAAACACGACAAGTCGGATGTAACCGGCTGGAATTACAATGACAAGAATATGGGTGGATACCAAGTATCCAAAGAAAAAGAACAGGCAACTGGCCCAGGTCTTGTGTTTGTACCCGGCGGTACGTTCACAATGGGTCAAACTGATGAAGACGTGATAGGTGATTTTAATAATATCCCTCGCCGTCAAACAGTTCCGTCGTTTTATATTGATAAAACTGAGGTGGCCAACGTTCACTATCGTGAATATCTTTACTGGCTTAACCGTGTTTTTGACCCGGCAAATGATCCTGGTTATCAAAAGATCATTGATGCTGCATTGCCAGATACACTTGTGTGGCGTAGTGAATTAGCTTACAATGAGCCATTGGTTGAATATTATTTGCGCCATCCAAGTTTCAACAATTATCCTGTTGTTGGTGTAAGCTGGAAACAGGCTTATGACTTTTGTTTATGGAGAAGTGACCGCGTAAATGAAGGAAATCTTATTGACAAAGGATTGGCAGCAAAACAGGGTCTGCAAGCACAACAAGGCGAAGATAATTTTACAACAAAATCATACCTCTTAGGTTTTTATGCTCCTCAACCTGGAAAACAAGGTAAAAAGAGTACTTTAAAAACTGCTCAAGGGACACCACGTACAACGGCAACAATGGAAGATGGTATTCTTCAGCCTGATTATCGTCTGCCAACGGAAGCTGAGTGGGAATATGCCGCTTTAGGTTATATCGCACAAAATCCAAGACCAAGCCAAAAAGAAGGCAAACGTGGGGAAGAGTTAATTATGAACAAACAGATCTATCCATGGAGTCACAATCCGAATGGTATGCGTGATACACGTCATGGTAGTTGGCAGGGTATGATGCTTGCAAACTTTAAAAGAGGTAATGGTGACTACGCAGGTGTAGCTGGTGGATTAAATGATGATGCGATCTATACAGCTGATGTAAAAGCATTTTATCCAAATGGTTTTGGCCTATATAATATGGCAGGTAACGTAAGCGAATGGGTAGCCGATGTATACAGACCTCTTACATTACTTGATGCTGATGATGCTGCTCCATATCGTGGTAACAAATATCAGAAGTTGCTTATTGCAGATTCTACATCAAGCGATCCTACCACTCGTTTTGCAAGAGATAGCATGGGTAGAGTAAAATATACTGATGTAACTGATAAGGAAAGCATGATGCGCAGAAACTATCAGCGTGGTAATGTTATTAACTTTCTTGATGGTGACTCTTTATCACAATCAAATTATGGTTATGGCATAACCACACTTGTAAGTGATAAATCAAGAGTATATAAAGGCGGTAGCTGGGCTGATTTCGCTTATTGGTTAAGCCCTGGTACTCGTCGCTTCATGGAAGAAGACCAGGCTAGTGCAACCGTTGGTTTCCGTTGTGCCATGAGTCGTATGGGTAGCACAGAAGGTAATAAAAGAAAAACAGGTAACTGGTGGAAAAGTAAACGTCAGAGTCGTTAAGTTTTTCATCTCCATAATATTAAAAAACCCCGTCTATGATTGGCGGGGTTTTTTAATTTATGCCTTTACATTTGCTTATGATGGTCGAAGAACTTTATAAAGTTTATCAGCAATATCCTTCTGTTCAAACAGACACAAGAAAATTAAAAGCCGGAGATATTTTTTTTGCATTAAAGGGACCTAACTTTAATGGCAATTCATTTGCACAGCAAGCAATTGATATCGGCGCCGCCTGTATTGTTATTGATGAAAAAGAATACGAGATCCCCGGGAAAACTTTTTTGGTACCCGGCGTATTATTAGCCTTACAGCAATTAGCGCTTCATCATCGCAAGCAATTTGATATCCCTTTTATTGCCATTACAGGAAGCAATGGAAAAACAACAACGAAAGAATTGATCTATGCTGTGCTTTCTTCTACATTCAAAACATATACAACGGAAGGGAACCTTAATAATCATATAGGAGTACCATTGACGATCTTAAAGATCAGACCTGATGCTGAAATGGCCGTGATCGAAATGGGGGCCAATCACCTAAAGGAGATTGCCAGTTATTGCCAGATCGCTTTGCCAACACATGGTTTGATCACAAATTGTGGGAAAGCACATCTTGAAGGTTTTGGCAGTGAAGAAGGCGTAAGAAAAGGCAAAGGTGAATTGTTTGATTATTTGCGAACACTTACACACGGTTTTGCTTTCGTAATGTGGGATTATGATTACCTGCAGGAAATGAGTAAGGGTATCAGCGGCATCATAAAATACGGAACAAAAGATAATGATCATGTCATCGGGAAAATTCTTCCAAACGAAAATTTCTTAAAGGTTCAGATCACACAAGGGCTCGATAATGGTATAATTTCAACACAATTAGTAGGAGAATACAATTTGCCCAATGTGCTGGCCGCTGTTACAGTTGGAAAATTCTTTGAAGTGCCGGAAGATAAAATAATATTTGCGATCGAAAATTATACTCCTTCCAACAGTCGATCTCAGCTGATAGAAAAAGATTCGAATAAAATTATCCTTGACGCTTACAACGCAAACCCCAGTAGTATGAAACTGGCTATTGAAAATTTTGCAAGAAAGAATTCAGAAAGTAAAATTTTGATGCTTGGTGCTATGGCCGAATTAGGCAAACAAAGTTTGCAGGAACACCAGGGAATAATTGACCTGATCAAAAAATATTCATGGAAAGAAGTAGTGCTAGTTGGAGGTGATTTTCTAAAACTCTCCCACCCCTTTGTTTCATTTGAAAATTCTTTACTGGCAAAAGAATGGTTTAGTAACCAACAATTCCAAAACAGTTATATACTTGTAAAAGGAAGCCGGAGCATGCAAATGGAAAAAATCCTGCCGGCTTAAATATTCAGTATGGAAATAGTTGGATACATCGCTGCAGTTTTTATTGGCCTTGTGCTTGGTATGATGGGCGGCGGCGGTTCAATCCTTACAGTTCCTGTATTAGTTTATTTACTTCATCTCGATGCAATAACAGCAACCACCTATTCATTATTTATTGTTGGCGTTACAAGTTTGACGGGCGGCACAAGAGCCTATGTAAAAAAACAAGTTGATTTCAAAGCAGTCTCTGAATTCGGCATTCCTTCTATCTTTTCAATTTTTATCACACGTCATTTTATTTTACCTGCCATTCCCGAAAAATTATTTTCTATTGGCAGTATTGATCTTACCCGTGATACAATGCTGATGATCGTATTTGCATTTTTAATGTTTACCGCAGCAGCATTTATGATATTTAATGGTGATGATGAAAATACAGAGCAACCTGTATCCCAGGAACGGAATAGCAAAATATTGCCGCTTGCTTTATGGGGATTAGCGATCGGCCTTATTACAGGTATATTAGGAGCCGGTGGTGGATTTCTTATCATTCCTGCATTGGTATTATTTGTAAAACTTCCAATGAAAACTGCCATCGGCACTTCGTTAGTGATTATCGCTATTAATTCAATTTTTGGTTTTCTATTTAGTTTAAAACAAACTCCCCTGGACTGGAAGATCCTTTTACTTTTCACTGGTCTTGCAATCATTGGTATTTATTTAGGAAGTCTTTGGGCAGAAAAGATCCCCAGTAAGATCTTAAAAAAATTATTTGGTTGGTTTGTTTTGTTAATGGCTGTTTATATACTTATAAAAGAATTATTCTTAAAATAAAACGCTGAATTAAACTGTACCCAATTAATACCTTTGTATATTAAAATTTTAAACCATGAATTTCATTGAATGGATCAGGCAACCATGGCCCTGGTATGTTGCCGGTCCTTTGATTGGTCTTATGATTCCCGTCTTGCTCATATTCGGAAATAGACGCTTTGGGGTTTCTTCATCATTGCGTCATATATGTGCTGCATGCGTTCCAATGAATATCCCATTTTTTAAATATGATTGGAAAAAAGAAATATGGAACCTCTTTTTTGTTGGTGGTATTTTAATAGGTGGAATAATAACAGCATTTTTTTTAATGAATTCCAACCCGGTAGTTATAGATCCAAAACTTGCTACCGAACTTGCCAGTTATGGCATTACTAATACTGAAGGGCTTGTACCAAAAGAACTTTTTAACTGGGAAAATTTGCTTACGATAAAAGGACTTATTCTTATTGTTGTCGGCGGCTTTCTTGTTGGCTTTGGCACTCGATATGCTGGCGGATGTACAAGTGGGCATTCCATTATGGGGATCAGCAGTCTTCAGTTACCTTCTTTGATCGCTACTTGTTGTTTCATGTTGGGTGGTTTCCTTGTTGCTAACTTTTTCATTCCACTTATTCTTAAACTCTAATCTTAGATCAATGAACACTGCAACAAACACTTTTAAATCGGCTGATCTGAACACTGACTTTGAAGTGAGAACGGAAAATTCAGAATGTGTAAACTATTCAGTATTAGATAAACCACTTTTATCAAATATAAAATTTACTGTTGCTGGAATTTTATTTGGAATTATACTGGTGAAATCAGAAGTCATATCATGGTTCCGCATACAGGAAATGTTTCGGTTCCAAAGCTTTCACATGTATGGTGTCATTGGTTCTGCCATTGTTATTGGGATCATCAGCGTTTTTATTATCAAGAAATTTAAAATAAGATCGATCGATGGTGAAGAAATACATTTTGATCAAAAAAAATTTAATAAAGGCCAGATCTATGGTGGATTGCTTTTTGGTTTTGGTTGGGCCTTGACCGGCGCATGTCCCGGGCCATTATTTGCTTTAATTGGAAGCGGCTCCACAGTAATCATCGTAACTTTATTTAGTGCTATTGCAGGTACATGGGTTTACGGATATGTGAGAGAAAAATTACCGCATTGACACTTGTTATTAAAATTGAAATGAAGCCAACACATTCTTTAAAAACATTTTTTGTTTTATTTATTGCTGTATTGTTTTTGTGCTCATGCAATAGCAGTAGTAATGGGTATGCAGTTGCAGATACCACTGAGCATTTATGGCGGGGCTGGAATATGTATCAGATCCCCGAAAGTGATTCGATGGCAAGGTATGGCCATCAATTAATCTCAAAAACATCATACTATCTCGGGCCAAATGGAACTGTCGCTCAAATAAGCAATGGAATGAATTGCCAGAACTGTCATCTAAGTGGAGGAACTGTTCCTTGGGGAAATAACTACGGAGGTGTTTATGCAACCTATCCAAAATTTCGTGCAAGAAGTGGTGGTTTGGAAACGATACCAAAGAGAGTAAATGATTGTTTACAAAGAAGTTTAAATGGTGAGCCTATTGATAGCAATAGTAAAGAGATGAAAGCGATCATTGCTTATATGAAATGGTTAGGTGATGGCATTAAAAAAGCGCCAAAGGGAAGTGGTATCATGGATATCCCTTATCTCAACCGCGCTGCTGATCCGCAACAAGGAAAAATAGTTTTTATAAATAAATGCCAGCGATGCCATGGCGAAAATGGACAAGGAAAGAAAAAAGATGATGGTCTATATGAATACCCGCCACTTTGGGGAGAACATAGTTATAATACTGCTGCGGGCCTATATCGTATCTCAAGATTTGCTGGTTATGTAAAAAATAATATGCCCTATGGTGAAGTGGAATATCATAATCCACAATTGACGAATGAAGAAGCATGGGATGTTGCAGCGTTTGTCAACTCACAGCCACGTCCTTCAAAAATATTTAAAGAAGACTGGCCTGATATTTCTAAAAAGCCAATCGATCATCCTTTCGGTCCCTTTGCTGATGGCTTTGATGAAGAACAACATAAGTACGGTCCTTTTAAACCAATTGCTGAAGCAAGAAAAAACAAACAGGGTAAATAATTTAACCAATTTATGTCTCAAAATAGTAATCTGCATGAGAACTGTAGTTGTAACTCCTGCCAGCAATTGACCGAAGCTGAAAAAAAATTACATCTTGAAATTTCTCAAAATAGCCGGAGAGAATTTTTTAAAAATGCAGGAAAGCTGGGACTTGGTATTGGCATAGGTGGCGGATTGATAAGTCCTTTTTCTGCATCTGCCATGCGATCCGATGAACCTGGCTATAAAACACAAGCAATAAAAAAAAGTATGCAAAATGGAAAAGTGCAAACACTTACATTGCTTCACACAGCTGATATTCATTCGCAGCTTGATATCCATGATGAATTTTTTATCGAGAATAAAAAACCTGTTTATAAAAAAAGAGGCGGATTTGCAACGCTGAAAACAATGATCAATGAACTGAGGAACCAAAATCCGGATAATACTCTTGTAATTGATGGAGGTGATTGTTTCCAGGGAAGTGGCATTGCTGCTCTTACAGAAGGGCAAGCCATCGTTCCATTAATGAATAATATCGGTTACGATATTATGTTACCCGGCAATTGGGAGGTAGTATATGGAAAAGAAATGATGATGAAAGACATGTTTGCATATAGTGGCGTAAAAGTATGCGCCAATATGTTTCATGATACGAAAGATGACCTACAAGGTGAATTGATCTTTCCTCCTTATTATATAAAACATATTGCTGGTATCAAGATCGGTTTTATTGGCTACAATGATCCAATGACCCCCAAAAGGCAATCACCTGCTTATAGCTATGGAATTGAATTTACTTTCCCGCAAAAAAATATCGCCAGGTATATTCGACTTCTAAAAGAATATGAAAAATGTGATATGATTTTTTTACTCACTCATATGGGGATGGCACAACAAGTTGGGCTAGCTAATATGTCGGAAGTAAAAGGCGTCGATTATATTCTCGGAGCAGATACACATGAACGGATCCGTAAACCTGTTAAAGGAGCTTATGCAAAAGTTACAGAACCGGGAGCATTTGGCTCGTTCATTTCAAAACTTGATATAGTTATTGAGAACGGAAAAATAAAAGAACATAATTATCAGTTGCTGGATGTTGATCCTTTACGCTACAAAGAAAATGAAGAAATGAAGATGCTGATTAAAAAAACAAAAGAGCCTTTTGAAAAAAAATTAAGCACAGTAATTGGTAAAACAAAAACTCCGCTTGTAAGATATTATGTCATAGAAACCCCGATGGATAATTTTATTACTGATGCGATCATGTGGAAATTCAAACCGGATATTGCATTGAGCAATGGCTTTCGATTTTGCCCACCGCTTGTACCGGACCCGAAAACAGGTATAGCGGATATTACAAGAGATTTTTTATGGAGCATGTTGCCGGTAGACAGTGAAGCGAAATTAGGAATGGCAACCGGTCGTCAAATTTGGGAATGGATGGAACACGAATTGGAAAATGCTTTTGCAAAAGACCCGGAAAAAAGATTCGGCGGTTGGGTAATTCGGTTCAAAGGAATGGAAGTAAATTTTACTATTGACAAACAAGAAGGCAAAAGAGTGAATTGGATAAAAGTAAATAAACAACAGATTGAACTTTTAAAGCAATATTCATTTGTAGCCTGCGAAAGAGAAGGTGATCCTGACACAACACTTTGTAGAATGGAAGGAGTAAAAGAACCAACAAAAATGGGAACTAGTCTTCATTCCGTCATTGAAGAATATTTAAAAGAATTTTCTCTGATTTCTCCAAAATTAGAAGGCCGCTGTACTGCAACAGATGCTCCAAACGATCTTCTTACACAGGTAATGGGTATTGGATACGAGTTCAGGTAAAAAAAATGCCCCGTTTGAATCGGAGCATTAAAATAGTTTTGAAAATAAATTATCCTGCAAAAATATAAGCACATTGTTTTTCCTGTGCACGACCGAGTGCCCAAACACCTGATGGCACCACCTGAACACCTGGAAGCACATTAGCAGTCCAGTCTTTTAATACATCTTCGGGTTTTGCACCTGTTTGCATAGCTACAACATTTGAATAGACAGTCATTGCCATATTGCATACACAAAACTGAACGCCGCTTGCTTGCAATTCATTTATTCCAATAGGAACAGGTCCAATACCGGGTGCCTTGAAATCACCAGGTTTAGGATTCCACATTGGGTTACGTTCTTTAGCAGCGGTAGCAGCATCAGCAGCCTGGAAAACAGGTCCGAGTTCACCCGAGCCTTTGAACATTTCAGAAAACTTATACTTCTTCCACATGGCATCATTAAATGCATAAGGAATTGAATCATGCCTTAGCACTACAACTACATTACTATCTTTTTCAGGCGTACCCGTTGCAGCGTTTGTTAATAAAAATACTTTTGACCATACAAACACTGAGACGCCGTTAGGCTCTGGGGAATCGAATACTACACGATGTTTACCATTGATCTTTTTAAACATTTCTTCAGGATCACCATAAACTTTGGGATCAAATTTTGCTTCACCCGCAAATGCAGAAAGTGAAGGAGCAATGCTTGTTAATCCAATAGCAGCAGCACCAGTAGCAATAGTTCCAAGGAAACTACGGCGATTAGTTCCTTCTTTTGTTTCGTTGGTATCCATAATACAAGGTTTTAATTTTAAAGTTTTAAAAATGCCCGATAAGCTACGAAAAAAAACAATACTATGTTTTGCAAATC
>JBIOVR010000461.1:0-3852 GCA_044867875.1 Chitinophagaceae bacterium | reverse complement strand
AAAACAAAAACATCAAAATCCTTTCTTTCTTGCTCTGATGTTTAACGCACCTCATTGGCCATGGCAAGCACCTGGAGATAAGCCTTACGATGATACTGTATGGACCAAAGGCGGTTCGCCACAGGTTTACGCCGCAATGATGAAAAGTCTTGACGATGCAGTTGGCAAGATTGTAAAAACAATAGATGAGCTTCATTTGTCCAATAATACAGTCATCATTTTTACAAGTGATAATGGTGGTGAAAGATATTCCGACAATGGGATCTATAAAGGCGGGAAAATGCAATTATGGGAAGGCGGTATTCGTGAGCCTGCATTTATTAGATGGACAGGTAAACTCAAAGAAAACACTGTAACCGAACAAGTAGCTACAACCATGGATTGGACTGCAACAATACTTTCTATTGCAGGAGCTAAATCCGATAAAAACTTTCCATTGGATGGAATAGACCTGATGCCTGTATTAACAGGAAAACAAAAAGAATTGGAAAGAACACTATATTGGAGAATTTTTCAACGAAGGCAACATAGCGCTATTCGTGATGGCCATTGGAAATGGTTGCGGGATGAAAAAGGCGAAGAATATCTTTTTGATCTTTCTGTAGATCCTTCCGAAAAAAATAATATAAAAGAAAAATTTCCCGAAACTTTTGTGCAGTTGAAAAACAAGTTCAGTACATGGGAGAAAACAGTACTTGCACCAATTCCTTTACGATAGTTACCTATTATAACTTAGTGCCAAATCATTGTTATGAAAATACCTCGCCTTGTTTTACGATATATAGCTTCATCCGCTGCATTATTTTTTATATCGCTTATCTTAATATCCTGTGCACAACAGAAAATTGCTATGAGATCACTAAAAGAAAATATTCATCGGGAACTTTCAAAACAAGAAGGAATTTTTGCTGTCGCATTTAAGGACCTTTCAACTGGTAAAGAGTTATTGATGAATGATACCGTAACATTTCATGCAGCCAGCACCATGAAAACTCCGGTGTTAGTGGAAGTGTATAAGCAAGCGACAGAAGGAAAATTTTCCCTTTCTGATTCGCTGATCATAAAAAATGAATTTAAAAGTATAGTGGATGGTAGTCCTTTTAGTCTCGACTCAACCGATGACAGCGAAACTGAATTATACAAACATAGTGGGGAGAAAAGATCAATCAGTTTCCTCCTGTACCAAATGATCATTGTCAGCAGTAATTTCTCTACTAATCTTATTATGGAACTGGTGGATGCGAAAAATGTTTCCGCTACCATGGTACAATTGGGTGCAAAAGATATTCATGTGCTTAGAGGAGTGGAAGATGGGAAGGCATTTGCCAAGGGTTTGAACAATACAATTACAGCAAATGGATTAATGATGCTGTTTGAAAAAATGGCGAAAGGTGAAACGGTAAACTCTGCGGCTTCGCAGGCGATGATCGATATTCTGCTGGATCAAAAGTTCAATGAGATCATCCCGGCCCGATTGCCTGCTGATGTAAAAGTGGCGCATAAAACGGGCTCTATAAATGGTGTACAGCACGACACAGGAATTGTTTTTTTATCCCATGGAAAAAAATATGTTTTGGTATTGCTGTCAAAAAACCTAAAAGATGAAAAAGGAGCTATAAAGGCAATGGCCAACGTATCAAAACTGATTTATGAATTTGTAAACCGGTAAGTGTCTTGGTCGATGTACCCAAAAAAAACACTCGGAAACAGTTACCTTTAAATATATGAATCGTATATATTGTAAACAGGTTGTCATTCTTCTAGCTTTCATTTCACAAAGCTTTTTAAGTTGCCATTCACAAACGAATACGAAGCCCAGGCAAAATACAGGTCTTAGTGAAATGGCCAAAGCAGCGGATGTATTTTTGCAAACTCTCTCTGAAAAACAAAAAACCAAAATCCAGTTTGGATTTAATGAAGAAGAACGCTACAACTGGCATTATATTCCAAGAAGCAGAAAAGGTTTAACGCTAAATGAAATGACTGGTCAGCAAATTAAGGATGCACTTGCGCTTTTGCATACCGCACTAAGTGATACAGGTTTCAACAAAGCCAGCTCAATTATGCAACTCGAAAATGTATTAAGAGAAGTAGAGAGTCGCCCGTCTAACGACACATACCGTGATGCTGGTAATTATTCTTTTTCAATTTTTGGAAATCCGACTACAGATAAAATATGGGGATGGAGACTGGAAGGTCATCATATAGCATTTAATTTCTCTTCAGAAGATAATCGTCTTGTTTCGGGAACACCCAGCTTTTTTGGATCCAATCCAGCCGTTGTATTATCGGGTTCTGAAAAGGGAAAATATATTTTAAAAGATGAAGCCGAATTGGGGTTTGAATTATTGCATTCTTTAAATAAAGAACAGGCGAATAAGGCAATTATTAGCAATGAGGCACCGGGTGAGATACTTACTGCAGCAAGCCGTCACGCCATGATAAATGACCCGAAAGGAATTTTGTATAATGAATTAGAGAGTCCGCAACAAAAAATATTCCTGCAACTACTCAGTATTTATATTCATCGTTATACACGATTGTTTGCTGAGGGAATGATGAAAGAGATTGAAGAAGCAGGTCTTAATAATCTGCGGTTTGCCTGGGCAGGAGATCAGCAGCCCGGTATCGGCCATCCACACTATTACCGTATACAAGGACCTACACTTATCATTGAATATGACAATACACAAAACAATGCCAATCATATTCACACAGTGATCAGGGATCTAAAAAATGATTTCGGAGGAGACGAGTTACTGAAACATTATAAAAAAGAACAGCATTAATTTATTTATTGTTTATCAGGGCTGGAAAAACATATTCCTTTAATAGTGCATATACGTCATTTTTTATATCCCGATTCTCATAGTTGCCTGCAGTCGCTACGATCAAAAGATCATTTGTTTTGTCAAAAATTATTTTTTGATCTCCTTTTCCATCGCAATAAACAAAAGGGATAACCTTGTTTTTGATCGTGTCTTGCCACAGCCAGAATTGGTATCCATACGAGCCGCCCCATGGTTGTTGTAAATTTGCTTTAAATGATTCTTCAACCCATTTTTTAGAAACTACCTGGGTATCCTTATACTTGCCATCATTATAATACATCAATCCAAATTTTAAAAGATCACGGGAGCGCAACCTCAGCCCCGAAGCGGCAGCAACCATATCTGACCCGTCATTTTTTTCCCATACAAAACTGGTAATACCCAGCGGTTGAAAAAGATATTCTTTTGCAAACTGCTCAACTTTTTTTCCTGTTGTTTTTTCAATAATAGCTGCAAGCAATTGAGTAGAGCCCCCATTATATTTCCAAACTTGTCCTGGTGCAAATTCCATTGGCCGACTTAGTACAAATTCAACATGGTTAGCACTATGGTCCATTCTTCTTTCACTATTTTCCGGATTAGCATAAGGAATGCCTTCATCCCAAACGAGTCCCGAAGTCATAGTGAGGAGATGTTTTATTGTCAGCAATGATTTTATTCCTGTATCCAGTTTTGCATATTCTGGAAAAAAGCCTAATACTTTTTGATCAACACTTTTTATTTTTCCTTGTTTGACGGCAATGCCAACGCAGGCAGATACAATGCTTTTGGAAATGCTTCTTATGTCATGCAGTGAATCCTTCCCGTGAATAATTAAACCGGGGTTATCACCCCATCTTTGATCTTCACCCGGCCAGTATTTTTCATATACGAGTTTATTATTACGTACTATCAGTAAGCTATGAATGTTGGGGTAAGTGCCGTTCGTAATTGCAGTATCTATTTTATTGACGATCGATGAATCAATACCCACTTCTGCCATTGAGGCAACAACGACGCCTTCATCAATTACTGCGCTTTG
>JBIOVR010000460.1:0-2057 GCA_044867875.1 Chitinophagaceae bacterium | reverse complement strand
ACAACAAACAAAAGTGGTGGAATGAAGAATGCGGCAACCCCGAACCATCTGAAAATCACATAGTGAGATATTACTGCACCATAAAGTCCCAACCAGTTTTCCGCTTCCTGCCCTGAGTCAACCAACGACGAATTGCTTATCGCTTGCACGACACTTTCGTCTGCCCGCCATGTAAATAAATATGAAAGCAATGCAAGAAATAAATAGATCCCGACAATCATCAGGAAAAATCCGGTCGCCAGCTTGAACCGCGGATCTTTAAAAAACCCAATGTTAAATTTGAATTTGGATGATGATTTTCCCTTCTTCTCCTTCTCTGGCTTTTTAAAAGTATTTGACTTGTATGTGTTTTGTGCCATTTAATTCCCTCAATGCGCAAAACTAATTAAAACTGCAATCATAGCCAATTGGGGTGTGTTCCTAGTTTGAAGTTTCAAGTTACTGGTGGACGGGGAAAACTAGCTAAGGAATAAATCCTAAGTTTTCAGCATCTACACCAAGTTTAAGACAATTGAAGAAAAATAGGCCCTACCCCGACAAATTAATTTTGAGTTGTTGGCTAGGCTGGTATGCCTGAATATTGGCTCGGTCTGGGTTTTCTAAAAAGGAGAATAGATTTAGGTAATTGAACAGATGTAACCGTACGATGCTAACAATATTGGAGAAAGCCCATTTTCTTTTTACTTGTCGTCTGACTACTTGCAAAAGTAGATCAGCGATTAAGGCACACCAGATCTGAATACGAATTGCATTTTGGTTTTGACCTAAGAAATATTGTAAGGGCATATTTTGTTTAAGTCGTTTGAATAATAGTTCAATACTCCAGCGCTTTTTATAGAGTTGAGCAATAAGAAGAGGGTCGCTATTGAAATCATTGGTAATGAACTCGAATTTCTTTTTGGACTGCTTATCCATATAGGTAATTCGTCTGCAGTTTACTTTGCTAATTCTTTTTTGAGGAAAGCCTAGTTGCAAGCATTCATCTTTTTCAACTCCTTTTTGCTTGTCAATAGAACTCACAGGGCAGGTTTTTTTAACATGATAATAAGTATGTGGATGCATTCGAGTAACCCATCGGATCTGTTGTTGTGACCATAAATTAAATTGTCTATAGTCACGATAACCTCTATCCATAATAAGAGTGCTCCCTGAGGGTAAATTAAGGTACTTAACAAAAACTACATCATTACAAGCTGCTTGAGATATATGGATAACACTGGGAACAGTTTGCTGACTGTGTACAGCCATATGCACTTTCAATCCTCCTTTTCTTCGGCCATCCGATTTACTGCACCCTGATCCCTTAAAGATCTCTTGAAATAATTTTATAGTAGTGGAATCCATAATATAAAGCTGCTCATTCTTGCTTTGGCTGTCCGGTAAAAAAGCATCCCAATAGGCCTTAAGTTTGAAATAGATATGTTCAAAAACCTCGCTGCTCCGTTTAGCATTAGCTTCTGAAAACGTACTTTTTGCTGGAAAATAACTTATTCCAGTGCTTTGCAACCTACCTTCCAATGCACGCATTCCGCTCACTACTTCTCTAAGGGAATGGCAGTGACCATAACAGGTAAATAGCATTGTTACCAAGTGATGCCATGTAGTGAATTTCTTATAATAATAATCGGACTGCGCTGATGCTATACAAGAAAAAATAACTTGCTTAGGAATAAGATTTATTAATTGAGAGAAAGTCGGCTGTCCGGAGAAATGGATACTTTTGTTCATGGTAATTGAGTTGTGGTAAACTAAACTACCATAAAAAAGCAAGGTCAGAAATGGCCTTGCTTAATATTTTACCCGGACACTAATAGTTTCAAGTTCAAAGTTTGCTAGCCGAAACAATTTCTAAACGTTTTTAAAATGTCGAATAGTATTGATAAAGGCAATCCTTTTGCACCGGGATGTCTTTATTTGTAAATAATGCACGGAGAGCAAAAAATTTTATCGCTGGAAAATCCAGTTTCACTGCTCATAAAATTTGGAATTATTTTTCAAGAAACTTCAACTTGACGACTGGTTTAGACTAAAATTATGAATGTGCGGAAGTTGCTTGC
>JBIOVR010000459.1:0-4398 GCA_044867875.1 Chitinophagaceae bacterium | reverse complement strand
AAAAGTAAAAAGTGAAAAGTAAAAAATGAGTTTCTTCACCACAGTAGTTTTAGTAAAAATATAAGTTTTATTTCACGGAAAAACGCAAAGAAATGCTAAGAACGCAAGGGATTATTTCTTGTTTGTTGAATAGAATTATATAAAGTACAAGAGTGCGACGCAAGAGACGATGATAATAGTAATGGCGATCGTTAAATAAAAATCATTAGCACATCAGCATATTATCACATTGGCGAATCATTTCCTGCTATAATTCGGCGCTTCCCTTGTTACTTCCACATCATGCGGATGACTTTCTTTCATTCCCGCATTTGTTATCTTAATGAACGTTGCTTTCTTCAGATCATCAATAGTGCCAGCGCCGCAATAACCCATTCCTGCACGAAGTCCGCCGGTATATTGATAAACGATCTCTTTCAATGTGCCTTTATATGCAACACGACCTTCAATGCCTTCAGGAACAAATTTCTTTACATCATCTTCCACATCCTGAAAATAACGATCACTGCTTCCGGTACTCATGGCGCCAAGTGATCCCATGCCGCGATACTCTTTGAATTTTCTTCCTTCATATATAATCGTTTCACCGGGACTTTCTTCAGTGCCAGCAAACACACTTCCCATCATCACACAATCAGCACCGGCTGCAAGAGCTTTTACCATATCACCAGTATATCGAATACCGCCGTCAGCGATCAATGGAATATTTTTTTGTTTGAGTTCACTGTATGCTTCCATTACGGCGGTGAGTTGTGGTACACCAGCACCCGCAACGATCCGAGTAGTACAAATGGATCCGGGCCCAATACCAACTTTCACTGCATCTGCACCGGCTTCTGCCAATGCTTTTGCGCCTGCAGCAGTTCCCACATTACCTGCGATCACGTTCATCTTTTTAAAATTCTTTTTTACATCTTTCAATGCATTGATGACTCCTTTACTATGACCATGTGCACTGTCAAGACCAATGATATCTACGCCTACATTTTGTAATGCGGCAACACGATCAAGCATATCTCTTGTGATACCGACGCCGGCGCCAACCAATAATCTTCCAAAAGAATCTTTCACTGCATTCGGATGACTTTTTAATTTTAAAATGTCACTATAAGTAAACAGACCTTTTAATTTTCCTTGTTTATCAATGATCGGAAGCTTCTCAACTTTTGTTTTCTTAAAAAGTTGTTCTGCTTTTTTGAGATCAGTTCCTTCAGGAGCAGTGTACAAATTTTCTTTTGTCATTACCTCACTCACTTTTCTTTTCGGATCATCTTCAAATCGAAGATCACGGTTGGTAAGAATGCCAACCAGTTTACCCCCTTTGTCAACAATAGGAATGCCACCAATTTTATTTTCTCTCATCAGCTTTAATGCATCACCGATAGTGGCGTTTGCAAGTAGTGTAACCGGGTCAAGTATCAAACCACTTTCACTACGTTTTACTTTACGTACCTGCGCCGCTTGTTCTTCAATGCTCATGTTTTTATGCAGAATGCCAAGACCGCCTTCTCTTGCCAATGCAATTGCAAGATTGGCTTCAGTTACTGTATCCATTGCGGCCGAAAGCATGGGGACGTTTAATGTAATATCTTTTGTAAGCCGGGTTTTTATTTCTACATCTCTCGGCAGCACCTGGCTATAGCCGGGTAATAAAAGAACATCATCAAATGTGAGACCTTCGCCGAAAAATTTTTGGGAATTGTTGTCTGTGGAGGGAATATTTCTTGTTGCCATGTGCAAAGATAGGGGGAGGGGAGGAATTTTAGATTTTGGATTTCGGATTTTAGATTGATAGCAGAAGTGTTGATGAGGTTTGTAATTCTTTTATGTTGATAGTGAAGGGGGTTGACCGACTTTTGTAATTCTATTGAGCTTTTGTTGCACAGTTTATCCGGAGCGAAGGACACTCTTTATCTTTCTGTTCACTATTCAGCTATTGTGGCTATATTTAATATACTCCTGATTTTTTTATTCATTTAAAACCACCATAAATGAAAAAGAATCTTCTTTTGACCCTTCTTTTACTTGTATCGGTTATATCATTCAGTCAAATAAATTCCAAAGAATATAATGACCTTATCAGAAAAAGCAGGTCACTTTATATGGCAAAAGATTACCAGAATGCAGCAATAACAGTTTCATCAGGTGTACGAATGGGTGGTGACTCAACACCTATTGTTGACATCGATCGTGCCGCCTATTCCTGGTCTTTAGCGGGTAATGCTGACAGCAGTATTTTTTATTTGAATATGATCGCCGACATGGAAAACTTGATATTCGATAATTTCAGATGGGTTGTAGAAGATGAAGATTTCAAATTTATACACAATGATCCAAGGTGGAAAACAGTAACAGATAAAATATTTGACAAGGCCCGTAGGACCTTTTACTTATTACAAAAAACGACTGATGCAAAAACTGCAATAGTTCAAAACTATAATGCTGGATTCGCATGGTTTACTCATGAAAATATCGATAGCGCAAATTATTATTTTAAGGTGGCAATAGATTCAAAAGACTTTTCATTCGAAGACGCTTTTAATATAATTACTGACGACATTTTTATATCATTTGAAAAATATAAACAATTACAGACACTGAGCGACAGGATATTTTCTAAGCTCAATAAAAAATATATCCCTACAGCTACATTTAATAACACAACAAAATCACCTAAGAAATTAGTAATTGACGGAGGCCATTATAACCTTCATGATATAGAAGGAACTTATGCTACACTTGCCGGCGCTCTTGGTAAAAGTGGATTTGAAGTGTCGGGATATAAGGGAAAATTTGATGAAGCAAGTCTCCGGAACACAGACATACTGATCATAACAAATCCACATCCTGACAGGATCGATAGCATAAATCAACGAGTTAGGAGAAGTGGCGAACCGCCGCGTTGGGCTGCTGCGGCTACATTAAGTGCATATACTGAAGCCGAAGCCTCAGTAATAGAAAAATGGGTGAAAAAAGGTGGATCATTTTTTCTCATATTGGATCATGCGCCGTTTGGACAAGTTGGAAGGCTACTTACAGCTGCATTTGGAATTGAAAACAGGTTTGCCAGTACATACGATCCGCTTTCGAGAGATCCGGCAGTAGATACTACAAAAGCCATAACTACTTTGTTTACGAGAAGCAAAGGATTGATTGGAAAACATCCAATAATGAATGGAGTGGATAGTGTGACCACCTATACTGGTGAATCATTGATCGGACCTCCGGGATCGGATGTATTGTTACAACTTCCTTCCACAGCATCAGATTTAGATTGGGTACCTGAAACAAAACAGTATCGTAATCGATCTGCCGCCGGACGTTCCCAAGCTATTGCATTTAATTACGGCAAAGGAAGAGTTGTTATGCTGGGAGAAGCGGCTATTACACGTCCAAGTTTTTTATCGGTTGATAATCGTGGCAACTGGAAATTAATTCTGAATATTCTAAGATGGCTTGCAAGAGAAGAGATGAATTGAAAGTTATAATTCTAACGTATCAATGTCACTGTGCCTTTCTTAAATACCGTTTGCTTTGTATCACGATGAGTATAGCTAAGCATCCAAACAAATACGCCAGATTCCTGAGGAATCCCCTTTATCGTTCCATTCCACCTGTCTTGCCAGTTTGTTGACCGAAACACCAATTGTCCCCAGCGATTATAAACTTTGAATTCATAGTTGTCGGCCTTTAATGCATTGTGTGGACCAAATTTATCATTGAGTCCATCATTATTAGGAGTAAAAGCGGTTGGTACATCAATAATGCAGAAGTCAAGAACAGTAAGAGTTTTAGTTGCACTATCACTACAACCAAGTGCCGTGTTGGTGACGACTAATTTTACCGGGTATTTTATTTCCCTGCTAAGTGTTGGAAAAAGAAATGGGGTAGGATCTTTTAATGAACTTGTTCCAATAGATCCATAATTCCATCGCCATGTATCAATGCTTCCTGTACTTGTATTTTTAACTGGGAGTTTATCTTCCGGGCAAATGATAGATTCCATTTCAAAAGATGCTTTCACTTCATTATTCAATGCGATCACAACAGAGGATGAATCTGTACATACTCCATTGCTCACAAACAATTTCACATTGTTCGTACTTGAGGCCGAAGCAATAATAGATGTGGTTGAAGTAAGTACGCCCGGAAAATTGTTGATGTTCCATTTCCAATAATTCACATCATGAGCCCCATTATGCGAAAAGAAAACAGTGTCTTTCAAACAACCATATAAAATATTGGATTGAAAATCGGCAGATACTGTATCAACGGCAACAAATGAAAGTGTTTGTAAAGGTGTTTCCTGTCCGCATTCATCTACTACTACATTACCATCACTCCCGGCTTTTAATGAAACAATATATGTTCCTTTTGTAGTGATGGGAGAAGAAAATC
>JBIOVR010000458.1:0-7279 GCA_044867875.1 Chitinophagaceae bacterium | reverse complement strand
AGTGACGGCCAGCCAAAAAATAATCATCTGCTGAAGTTTTATCTTTCTTTTTTACGGCCCACCAGGAAATACCTGCAATAACTGCAAAATAAAATAGGATGATGATCCAGTCTAACGTTGTAAGCATAGCAATCTGTTTTGGTTATAAATATTAAGGATTAAATAAACCGGTTGATGATATTTTCGAAATATTCCTGCTTGCCGCTTCTTGTAGCAGGTTCACCATTTTCAATAGCATAGGTTCTGAGGTCTTCTAAAGATAGCTTTCCTTCTTCAAACTCTTTTCCTTTACCGCTATCGAATGTAGCATATCTTTCTTTTCGAAGTTTTTTAAAATCGGATTTGTTTAAAATATTATCAGCTGTTAGTAATGCTCTTGCAAATGTATCTATGCCGCCGATATGTGCATGAAACAGATCATTAGTATCAGTAGAATTGCGGCGGATCTTTGCATCAAAATTTATTCCGCCACCTTTGAAGCCTCCTGCTTGTAAGATGACAAGCATTGCTTCAGTTAATTCATTAACATCATTGGGGAATTGATCAGTATCCCAGCCGTTTTGATAATCACCGCGATTAGCATCAATGCTTCCAAGCAACCCCGCATCTGCAGCAACTTGCAATTCATGGGTAAATGTATGACCAGCTAATGTTGCATGATTCACTTCTACATTTATTTTGAAATCATTCAAAAGGTCATACTGGCGTAAGAACCCGATCACTGTTTCGCAATCATAATCGTATTGATGCTTGCTTGGCTCGCAAGGTTTGGGTTCGATAAAGAATGTTCCTTTGAAACCATTTTTCCTTGCGTAATCTTTTGCTGCATGAAGGAATTTTGCCATGTGCTCTTTTTCTCTTTGCATATTTGTGTTCAGCAAACTCATATAACCTTCTCTCCCGCCCCAGAATACATAATTTTCACCGCCTAATGCGATCGTTGCATCCAGCGCAGCTTTCACTTGTGCTGCAGCATGAGATAATACATGAAAATCAGGATTGGTAGCAGCTCCATTCATATATCTCCTGTTGGAAAAAAGATTTGCTGTACCCCATAGAAGCTTTACACCGGTTTCCTTTTGTTTTTCGCTTAAATATTCAGTGATCGCTTTTAATCTTCTATCATTCTCTTTTACATCACTCGTGTAATCAATTGCGTCTACGTCGTGAAAACAATAATAAGGCAAACCAAGCTTGGTAATGAATTCAAAAGCTGCATCAGCTTTATCCTTTGCTCTTTCAATAGCATCAGATTTTTTATCCCATTCAAATAAATGTGTGGGCTCACCAAAGGGGTCAGCGCCACTGCCATTGAAGCTATGCCAGTATGCACAGGCAAATCGTAAATGATCTTTCATTGATTTGCCTGATACCATTCTATTTTCATCATACCAGCGATAGGCAAAAGGATTGTCTGATGAGGTGCCCTCATATTTTATTTGACCAACTCCTTTAAAGAACTCTGTTTGTTTGATTGTACTTTCCATTTGGTTTAATTTTTCAGCTGCATTATGCTACTGTTGGTTTTGTGATAATTTTATTTTACCTGGTTCCATGCTTCAGACACATTTTCCACAGGCTTTTTGCATACTCTATTTGTACACACATATATTAATGTCTTATTTTCCGGCAACTTATTTTCCAACAAAGGAAGATCCTCTTTATCAGTGTCACCCATGAACACACAATCCGGCAAATATTTTTTTTGTAGCTCTTTGTTCTTTGATATTGCATCCTTACCCATCACCACTACTTCATAAGTACCCTGAGAAAAAAGCCCGGCCAGGCTGCACCATTGGGCATGATAAGCCGGGAACAGATTTACTTTAGCTAATACTGATGTCAGCATTCTTTTGGAAATATTATTGTAAGAAGTATCGTCATAAATAACACCAAGCGAATAAAGCACACCAGCCATTATTGAATTAGAAGAAGGAATTGCATCGTCGTCAACCTCCATTTTCCTTACAGCAAGTTTTGAATCACTTGATGCAGTGTAATAAAACAAGTCTGCATCTTTACTGTAAAAATTTTTGATAGCATGATCAGTAATTTGTCTTGCAAGGGTGATCCAGTTTATATCAAAGCTGACACTATAAAGTTTTGTAAATGCTGAAGCTGTCCATGCATAATCATCAAGAAAACCATTGATCGAAGTTTTTCCATCCTTGAAATTTCTTTTCAAGCTACCATCATTGTCGAGCATATTTTTTTCAAGAAATTTTGCGATCATGATTGCTTTAGCTAAATAATCTTCTGTACCAGTAGCAACAAAAGCATCGGCATAGGCCTTGACCATCATCGCATTCCAGGCAGTTAAAATTTTTGTATCAGCGGCAGGATTAGTTCTCTTATTTCTTTCTTCAAGTAAATCCTTTTTGGTTTTATTTAAAAGAAAAATAAACTGATCGGGTGTTTGTTTTTTTAATACTGCAAATTCCTGTGGTGTGTAACTTGAGAATAGTATATTATTGCCCTTATTCCAATTACCTACCGGGGTAACGTTGAAATATTCTGCCACTAAATTTTCTGAACCAGTAATTTTTTTAAAATCGGATTCTTTCCATGCATAAAACTCACCTTCGCCATCTTCTGTATCGGCATTTAATGAACTGTAATAACCACCATAAGAGGAAGCAAGGTTCCTTTCAATAAAAGAAATTGTTTCAGTAATTATAGTTTGATAAAAATCATTTTGTGTTATTTGATAAGCATGTGCATATAAGCTTATCAATTGAGCATTATCGTAAAGCATTTTTTCAAAATGAGGAATGTGCCACTCTTTATCTGTTGCATAGCGGGCAAATCCCCCATCGAGATGATCGTAAATGCCTCCAAGAGCCATTTTGTTCAGAGTGATCGATGCTGCATTGAGGGCATTCCTATTTCCAGTGAAATAATAATTCTGAAGTAAAAATTCAGTTACAGCGGGCATTGGAAATTTTGGCGAGCCGTTTAATCCTCCGTTTACAGTATCTGTTTTTAAATAAACGCTGTCAAACAGATTTTGATAAGCTTGATTGTTAATTACAACAGCAATGCTATCAACCTTATTAAAAGAAAATTCTTCGTCAGCAATTCCTTTCGTTAGACCATTAGCTTGTTTGACTACAAGATCATGCTTTTCTTTAAATGCTTTCGAGATCTCTTTCAGCAAACTCAACCATCCACTTTTGCTATAATAAGTACCTGCAAAAAAAGGCTTGCCATCCGGTAATGCAAAAGCATTCAAAGGCCATCCCCCGCCACCGGAGATCAACTGGCAAGCATACATATATATATTATCAATGTCGGGTCGTTCTTCCCTGTCTACTTTTATACAAATAAAATTCTCATTCATCATCCTTGCAACTGCTGTATCCATGAATGATTCCTTTTCCATAACATGACACCAATGACAGGAAGCATAACCAATACTTACAAGAAGAGGTTTGTTTTCTTTTTTTGCAATGGCAAGTGCTTCATCGTTCCATTCATGCCAATCAACAGGATTGTCAGCATGCTCTTGCAGGTAAGGACTAGAGGCTGTCGCTAACCTGTTCTTCTTACCAGCACTACTGCATGCAGATAAAAGAATAATGAACAATATTGAAAAAAGATGTTTTATAGACCCGCTTATTTTTTATTCTCAAAAATTCTCAATGAATCATTATTTGAACTTACCAGTACGGCAATACCAGTTTTTGTTTTGATCATTTTAATGTCTTTGACATTATAGGGTGCAAAAAAACCACTCTCTGCTGGATTTGTGTTGATGAAATTTCCATCTGTTGCTCCTTTTAAAAACAAACCAACTGATGCATCGGCAGGTGTGGTCTCCACTTCAACATCAAACTTGTTTCCGGCAAGCAGTATATCTTTTTTATCATCACCATCAAAATCCTTAACTAAGATTCCATTGACCGTAGATAATTGCGCATCAACAGGCAATTTCTTCATTGTGAACTTTCCTTTGTCATTAATAAAGATCACACTGGAAAAAAGATAAGCCTGCTTGTGATAAGCATTTTCAATATCCTCCCCCAAAATTCCTTTCAGATCACTTTCAGCAAATGATAAAAATGTCGGGAACTTCTGTGCTATCATCGGGCATTGTTGGGACGTACACTCACGGCCACGGATTGGCACCATAATATCATTAAGATGTTTTGCTAAGAAAATATCGTTGGTTCCATTATTATCGAAGTCTTTCGCAAAAACTTCGAATGGTTTTTCCTTGCTCGCAGAGAACTTATAATTTTCACCCAGATTGCCAGCGATCAGATCCATATCACCATCGCCATCTATATCATCTGCAATAATCTTATTCCACCATCCCTCTGTATTTTCAAAACCATACTTAGCAGATACATCGTTCATTTTTCCGTCGCTATATTCAAATACTTTTACCGGCATCCATTCACCAGCAATGATCAGTTCTGGTTTTTTATCACCATTGAGATCAGCAGCAACTGCTGTTTTCACCATGCCTATTTTCATTATGTCATTTGCTATGTTGACCGTTTTATTTGTCAATATTCCTTTATCATTTATCAGCAAATAACTCTCGTCAGGTCTTGGATACTGATGTGGCAGCACTTCTGATCCGCGAAAAATATCAAGATCACCATCCCCATCAACATCAAAGGGCACTACACAGGAACCACTGCTAACAGTGATCGGGGATGCTTGTTTTGAAAAGTTACCCTTACCATCATTTAGATACAACCGGTCTGCATACATAGGTGAAGTGTTCTCGAATTCACTTCCGCCACTCACAACATAAAGATCAAGATCGCCATCATTATCAACATCGAATAAAGAACAGCCCATGTCTTCATATTTTTTATCTGCTTCAAAAGCTGCAATATTTTGTCTAATGAACTTTCCATCCTTTTGAATGTATAAGCTACCTGCCTGGTCTTTGGCTCCTCCAATATAAAAATCTTCTTCGCCATCCCCATTTACATCACCTGTTGCTATAAAGGGTCCGTTACGTGAAAACTCATGTGGCAATAATACCTGGTCAGTGAATTCATCAAACTTATTTTCTTTATGTAAAAAAGGTTCTGAAAAGAATTGGCCTGTCGCCTCTGCAAATGAAGTATTATAAAGGGGATGCTGATAACCGACTATTGCAGTTTTATAGTCAGCTTTCGTTTCCTGGTTGGCCGTAACTGAGGTTAACTTGTTTTCTTTTCCATCGGGCCAAATAACAATAATACTATCAATGGCTATTGTCTTTCCCAATCCAAAATGTACTGCAGACTCGTTGGAAGAAAGATAGCCTCTAACAGTTTTTTGCTGAAAGAGCTGTTGCATTTTACCGTCATAGTATAGAGAAATTTTTGCACCGATACCATCCGCATTTTTTTCAGGCCCGGCCAATTTGATCTTTATATAATTATTCTTTTTGTTTGTATTGTTTTCAAACAGCGATGCTTCTTCATCAAGGTTGTTGATCACAAGATCGAGATCACCATCGTTATCAAAATCAGCTACGGCGGCGCCGTTGGAAAATGTACTGTCTTCAAAACCCCAGGATTGAGAAACATTTTCAAATTTTAATTGCCCTGTATTCCTGAATAAGTAATTTCTTACTTTGATTGGCTCGTATAATTCGATAAATTGTTTAAATCCTTTGGAAAAATATTCTTGCGTATTTGCATAACCGCTTGCAGCCATGTGTTGTCTTAACTTCTGATCAATATCACCATCAAATACATCCCGACGATATCCATTTGCAACAAATATGTCACGGTTACCATCATTATCGAAATCACAAACAAGAGTGCTCCAGCTCCATTCTGTTTTAGATACACCTGCTAATTGAGATATATCTGTAAAAAAACCATTGCCATGATTCAGGTGCAAGGCATTGTGCATGTATTGTTTTTGAAAACCACTATCAACAATTGCCCAAAAGCCCTGTACATCCATGCGTGGCATTGATACCTTGGCACGTTTATAATTCTCCGGCAGCATTTCCGTCACCATTATATCCTCAAAGCCATCATTATTTATATCGGCTATATCAGCCCCCATTGAAAAAAGTGAAACATGGTTTGTTGCTTTTTTGATCTCATCACGAAATGTTCCATTCTTCTGGTTGATGTACATATAGTCATTATCTGCATAATCGTTGGATACATAAATATCATTGTAGCCATCATTATTCAGATCAGCAGTTACAACTGCTAACGCATAACCATAATTATTCGTGATGCCTGCCTGTTTACCAATTTCTTTAAACTTACCATTGTCATTGCGGTATAATTTATCTCTTGCAAAGTCAGGCGGGTTTCTTTTTCCTGAAACCATTTTTGATAAGCCGAGAAAAAAGGAATCAGGACGATTGGTGATGTATACATCAAGATCATTGTCATTATCCATATCAAAAAAAGCAGCATGCAGTGAATAACCTTTTTCATCAAGTCCATATTCTTTCGCCTGTTCTTTGAAACTAAGATCATGCTGGTTGACGTAAAGCAGGTTTGTTCTTTCGGCTTCTGGTTCCCCGTATCCACCTTTACATATATATATATCCTGCCAACCGTCATTATTAATGTCAACAACTGTGACACCGTTATCCCAACCCTTACCTCCATCTACACTAGCAGAACCGGTAACATCTTTAAATTTAAATCCACCTTCGTTTATGTATAATTTATTCAGAACATCATTGCCGGTAAAATACATATCCTGCAAGCCATCATTATTAAAATCGCCAATGCCTACGCCACCTCCGTTATATACATAAGCAAACTTGTCAAAGAAATTCTTTTCATAGTTCTCATCTACAAGATTGTTGAATGTAATTCCGCTTTGTGCAGAAGATATTTTCTTGAATACAGAATCAGTTACAGAAACCGTGTTTGGATCTTTGTCATTACAAGCCACCAGGAAAACTGAAAAGATCGACGTTAACAGCAAGAAAAAAACTGTATATGCTTTTATTTTTTGAAACATTAATTAGTGTTTAAAGTTTAGCAAGCTTGTTGTTGCCATGAATATACCCAAGATATTTTTCCCAAACTACGCTTGCTACATTCCTTCCTAATTTTAATCCTTCTATGTTCTCGCATTGTATATGATAACCGCCCAATACACGGGACATACCAGCCATATTTGCAGTTTCAGTGAACGTTGTAAATTTTAAAGTTACTTCTTCACCTTTATATTCCGGGTCTGTTAATTCGCCGGGAATTCTTTTTACCTCTTCCCCGAAATGGTCATTGCCAGTAAATAATTTCAATATTTCGGAACAAGCACCACTTACAGTGCTATGCCCTGAGATATA
>JBIOVR010000457.1:0-2860 GCA_044867875.1 Chitinophagaceae bacterium | reverse complement strand
ATACGGCTTATATCTCTACACTTATGGATTCTAGTTTCATCGATATTTCAACCGATCATATTTCAAATAAACAACAGGCATTAAAAGGAATGTATAATAACATTAGTGCAATGCGGAGAGACGGTATTTTTTTGGATTCTCTGAATTTTGAGGATGTTACTGCGAACCTTTATGAAAATTTTGCCGTAATAGCTCTGGTCACTCATTCGTACAAAAAAAATAAAGGCAAGCCAACAGAAAAAAGAATGAGATTTTATGATGTTTGGATAAATCGAAATGGAAAATGGAAAGCTGTGTCATCGCAGGGGACAACTCTTTCCGAATAAGGCATAATATGATCAAAAGCGTGAGAGTAACAAACTACCTAACCCGATACACCGGATACTTTAAATAATCAGGTTCAACCCACGGAGAATTTTCATAAACAAAGTTGAGCTGGGCTCTTCCATTTTTTGCAAAAGTTGTATCCGTTGCTTTCTTTTGTTCCAACTTATTTTTAAGATCGGCATTTGTTTTTAAATAATCAGTCGCAATATCTTCAAATGCATAACCTGAGTAACCCTCTTTTTGACCAAGTATGCCATCAAAGAAATTCCAGGCAAAATAAGAATCAGATGCGGTTGGCTCCAGCGTTTCAATTAAATAGCGATTAGCAGGCTGATTCATTGGAATATAATAATCGCCTTTTTTAAATTTCATTTGCTTAATAGTGACACTTGTTTTTACATCGCTGTTTATATGATGCATTTCATTTTGTCGTGCGGCTGTTTTGTAATCATCGATCCGGTAAACTTCCACTTCAATTGTTGTATCTTTTTTTAGTTGTGTCATCTGCACTTTATTCGCTTTAAGTAGATCAATTACTGTCCACCAACCTTGTGGAATGATATAAGCTTTTGGTTTTTGAATATTGATCGAGGGTTTGTAGAAATTATAAAAAGGAACTTCTTTTTCATAGGGCTTACTACGATCATAATACAGTCTTCGTTGCCCGGATACATCACTTGGCTTATAAGCGGCAGCATATCCTTTATAAATTCTTTTTGAAGATTGTGTACGATCCAATGTCCATGCAATTGGAAATTCTGTTTGTGTTTTTACTGATTGTTTTGTTTGATCTCTTAGTTGTTTTATTGTTGAACTATTTTTTGAAGTAAAATCAATAAAACTTTTCATTAATTCATAGGTAGACTTTACTCTTTGATCATAAGGTTTCAACATATGCGTTTCTGAAATAAATGAAAACGTATGCCAGAGAGCTGCATAGCCACTGCTATACCTGGGGCTTTCAAAAAACTCTGGCCAACCATTGTCGGGTGTATCGCCAAATGCATTTACATAAGGAATAAGATCATATCCTTTGTCTTTCATACTTGAATACAAAGCAGGTTCAAAAGTTTTGTTCAGATATTCTCCGAGCACTCCGCCAAGTTTACTATGCTGCGTACAAATAAGTGTCATCACATGCTGATAATCGGCGCCGTCGCTTACATGATTATCGAGAAAAACATCGGGATCAGTTAGATGAAATATTTCTGCAAATGCTTTTGCTTCTTTTGAATCACATTTAATAAAATCTCTGTTGAGGTCAAGATTCTGACTGTTGCCACGGAAACCAAATTCTTCCGGTCCGTTTTGATCAACACGATAATCAGCACTACGATTTAAACAACCACCGATATTATAAACTGGAATGATGGCGAGAACAACATTCGAAGGTAAATTTTGAGTTGTCCAGGTTGGCTGGTTTGGATTTTTTTCCGGAACTACATTGAACGGAGGAGCAAATTCTCTCGCTAGTAACATACTTGCGTCAATACCATCAGGTTCCCCAGGATGAATTCCGTTATTGATAAGTATTACTCTTTTATTTTTTTTCCGAATCGATTCAAAGTTGAAATCTTTATCAGGCGAAACAATGACAAGATGAAGCGGGTAGCCAGCATCAGTCATACCCATGGTCAGCATTTTTACATAATCTGATTTTTGGTCCAGCTCTTTCCACCAATCTATAATTTCAAAATATGTTGGGGTTTGAGTTCCTCTACTCTTTTCAAAAAGAGTAAAAGGAATTTTTGGAACAGTAATTTTTTGTGCAGATAAAAAATTAAAAGAGAAGAGACAAATACAACTAAACAGTTTTCTCATGATTGTGATTTGAGTGTTAAAAATAAAAAAGGCACCCCGATATGGAATGCCTTTTAAAAAATATATTAAAAGAATTATTTAGCTAGTTTGTTTACTCTTTTAGCCAGCTTGCTTTTTAAATGAGCAGCAGTGTTTTTATGAATGATACCTTTCTTCGCTAACTTATCGATCATAGCAACAGTAGTTGGCATTTTATCAGTCGCTTCTTTTTTGTCTTTAATCTCACGAAGATCACGAATGGCATTACGGGTTGTTTTGCCATAGTACTTATTTCTTACACGGCGTTTTTCTGCCTGACGTGCATCCTTTTTTGTTGCTTTATGATTTGCCATTTACTTTTTTTTTTTGAGGACAGCAAAGGTAGGGTTGAGAGGCTTAATCACCAAAAGATGAACTATCAAATTCTAAAAAAGATGAATAGAATTACTGAACGTACAAGAGTGCGACGCAACAGGTGATGCTCAGGGATTTGCAGCCGGCCCTCATAATACCCTAAAACCCTCAAAATGACAGCATATTCGGTTTTTTGGCAGATATTTGCAGCCCAGCTCTCCTTGGCCTATTTAAAATCGGGAGCGGTGAAACGAGACCTCGATGAAAGATTTCCAATATATCACCAGTCAGCATCCGGCATTTGTTGAAAATTTATACCAGGATTTTGTGAAAGATCCTGCGAGTGTGGACCCGGAATTCAGAAAATTTTTTGAAGGAT
>JBIOVR010000456.1:0-6799 GCA_044867875.1 Chitinophagaceae bacterium | reverse complement strand
TCTTACTAAATATCTCGACCAACAATCACCACCCGTTTCAATTATCTCATCAAACTGAAGTTTACTATAAACTTCATAAGGAAATAATTTTCTTATATCACAACTTACACCACTGCCTCTTGCAGTTGGACCCGTGCAACCATAGGAAATTGCATCTTCTTTTGAAAGATAACCTACACCTTTTACCCTGTTTTGAAAGATCACATTGCCTGTCAGCAATTCATCGTATTCATCGATCTTTTTTTTAAAGTGAGCAATAAACTCTTTTACTCTTCTTTGAAAATTTGGATGAACATCCACCATCACACCACCTGGTACCATATAGTTCATGGTTAACCTTGTTCCGCAGCTTTCTTCCATTATATCATTGATCATTTCTCTTTCACGAAATGCATGGAAGAATGGAGTCAATGCACCAATATCCATCGCTCCTGCGCCCCACCATAGCTGATGTGATGCGAGCCTTGTTAATTCATCCATCAACACCCTTATCACTTGTGCTCTTGGCGGAACTTCAATTTGTATTCCTTTCTCAACACACAAACAGCAACCATGATTATTAATGTGTGATGAGAGATAATCCATTTTGCTGGTAACATAAATGAACTGGCGAAAACTTAAACTCTCACACATCTTTTCGATAGAACGGTGAATATATCCAAGATGCGGATCTACTTTTTTGATTGTTTCGCCGTTCAATGTAATCACCAAATGCAACACACCGTGAGTAGCGGGGTGTTGCGGTCCTACATTGATGATCATATCACCAAATACATCCGGTGTTCCGAAACCAGGTTGCTTTAATATTTCAGTTTCGCGGTACATTACAGCTTTATCATGTTAACTGGGTCTTCGAAATCTTTTCGCATAGGATTTTTTCCTTCCCAACCATCCGGTAGTATCAATATTCGCAGATCAGGATGATTCAAAAAATTTACACCAAACAATTCATAGATCTCTCTTTCATGAAACTCTGCTGTTCTCCATATATGCGATACAGTTTCTATTTCTGGTTTGTTCCTGTCTAATTGTATTTTCACTACTACCTGGTGACGGTATCTTGTCGATTCTAAATGATAAACCATTGTGAGATGTGTTTTCCAGTCAACGCAAGTCTGGCAAAACATGTAATCGAAATTCAGTTCAGGTTTGTTTCGAAAGATTTCAACAGAAGTCAATAGATCGCCAGGTGTAAGTATAATATTTAACCATTCACCGCTTTCATCAAAGGTTGCGGTGGGAATTAATTCTATGAGACTAATTTTTAATTCTTCTTTTGTCATTTATAAAACGCTTCTTGTTCTTTGCCGGTTAGCGGTGTCGGAAGTTTACTCTCATCTCTTATTTGCTCCCTTGTTAATCCTTTTTTTATTTTTTCCTGAAGTAGCATCAATGCATTTATTAATGCTTCTGGTCTTGGCGGGCAACCCGCAACATAAACGTCTACAGGGATCACATGGTCAGCACCTTTTACTACAGAATAAGTATTGTAAAAAAAGGGTCCGCCACTTGTTGCACAGGCTCCCATTGCGATCACATATTTTGGATCACCCATTTGGTCATATAATCTTTTTAATACCGGGGCCATTTTATTTACAATCGTGCCTGCAATAATTATTACATCAGCTTGTCGTGGAGTGGCTCTTGCTACTTCAAATCCGAACCGGCTCCAATCATACCTTGCGGCTGCGGTACTCATCATTTCTATCGCACAGCAACTGGTACCAAATACTAATGGCCATAATGAATTTGACCTTGCCCAATTGATCACATCATCGAGTTTGCTTACAAGCACTCCGCCCGAAGGAGTTTGATGAACTTCTCCCGGAGAAGCAAGTGAGGATTCAGATTGAAATTTGTCTGTCATAAAATAACTACTGCCACTTTAATGCCCCTTTTTTATGTGCATACAGAAAGCCCAGAAATAGAATGAAAAAGAAAATCACAATTTCTATAAGTGCGATCCAGCCCACACTTTTAACAACGACAGCCCAGGGGTATAGAAATATCAGCTCAACGTCAAAAATTAGAAAAATCAATGCAAAAAGGTAGTAGCCTACATTAAATTGTATCCAGCTAGGTCCTGTTGTTGGAACACCACACTCATAAGGCTCACCTTTAGCTTTATTTTTTGTCGCTTTTAAAACAACTTTGGAGATAAGGATAGCGATGCCTGAAAAAGCAACCGCGGAGATCATGAGAACAATGAGTGAGGATGCACCCATAGGGAAATTCAGATTTTTACGAATATAGCAAGTGTGATTGAAATATGAACATGAGACTTATCAAGATTAAAAGCGACTTTATCCATACAATTCCTGGTGAATTGATTTTTTATCATAACCCATTGCAAGAATCCTTTGCTTGGCTTCATCGATCATTACTTTCCATCCGCAAAGAAGAAATAAAGCTGGTTGTTTGTTGGCGCATATCTCTTCATAAATAGGATGGACATAACCAGTTCGGCCATCCCATTCCTCACGGGATAGAGTAGGGATGTAATGAAATTTTTCTAACTGAAGATCTTTCATTTCTTCATAATATAAAAGATCGGATTTCTTTCGTGTTCCGAAGATCAGGTAAATATTATTATGCGGAATATTATGCAGCTTGATATAAGTAGCCATGCTGCGAAACGGAGCGATCCCTGTTCCCGTGCAGATCATGATTATTTCTTTTTGCAAGTCTTCATCATCCAGTGTAAAGACTCCCTGTGGGCCACGCAATGTCAATTCGCTTCCTACAACTATATTATTAAAAAGATATGTTGTTCCTAATCCGCCTTCGAGTAATACAATAACAAGCTCCAAAATATTTGTTCCGTCTGGCCAGCTTGCGATCGAATAACTTCTTATTCTTTTATTCGGTTTTTCGTGAATAGGCAGATCAAGAGTGATAAATTGCCCGGGTATGAAATCAAACTTTTCCAATTCGGGGATCTGTATCCAATAACGCCTGGTATTTGGTGTTTCATTTTCTATGCGGATCACCTTACCGGTTCGCCAGGGTTGAAGCGCCATGTTTATAAAATTTCTTCAAAATACAAAAACATAGCAGAAGTATTGCCTGCTATATATTATTTAATTAAATGAGATTGATAAAAATAAAGGCGGAACCGTAGTACCGCCTTTTTGCTTATGGCAAGCAATCGAACTTTTAAAAGTAGAAAAAATTTTGATAGTGACAAATATATTTTATTGACTTACATCAGGATTTAATTCTTTCAGTTCTTTTATGGTTGTATAAGAGATCTTATTTTTCAAACAAAACGAACAACTTGAATCGTCGATCTTGTTTTCACCAGAAGGATAAACAAGAGCTTATTTTATGACCAACCTTCTACCGGATTATTTTCTGAACGTGACGATATTTTTTGTTATCGCTGTAAATGCTCAATATATAGGCACCTTTTGCAAAATGGCTAATATTAAAACTTCCATTTTGATAGCCAGTTTCCAGCCTGTAAAGTTCCTGGCCCTGCATATTGAATAACTGAACTGCTATCTTTTTTACATCTTGTTTATTACCGACAAGGTATTGAACCATGCTTTGACTTATTGTGGGATATACTTTTGTAATAAAATCCTTATCGTTAATTACCGGGTTATTAATCCCCGTAACAAGATTTGGAGTGCCTAAAAAAGTATAATAAAGACCATTGCCGTGTGTGCCAATAAGCAACACATTATCATCAGGTCTGTAAGCAAGTGAATTTATCACTGCATAATTCAATGTTGCTGATCCTTCACGTTGCCAGGTTGGTGAACCGCCACCAATTAATGTTGTTCCTAAATTTTCTACTGCAAATAAACCAGCTGCTGTTCCTACATAATATTCGGTAACTGGGTTACCAGATCCGTCTTTTTTTAAAGTGATCATACAGCTTCGTGCAGAAATATAACCTGAAGTGTTGTTTCCTGTAAGATTTCCTTCCGCAACTCTCCATGTGGGTGAGGCGCTTTTGGCATCATTGGTCCAAAGTATATTAGTTACATTATTAAGATTAGCTCCAACAGTTCTTCCATAATTTGTTACTACGGCAATGATTTCATTATCGTTATTTGGGTTTACTGCAATATCCTGGATATTCAACCCTGACATATCCGTAACAGTGGGTGTAATATTTACCGGAGTTGCTGCCGCTGCAGAATTTCTCGGATCATCTAATCTAAATATTCTTCCATCTGTTGTGCCAAAATACATTGAATGTAATGAACCATAGTTTCCACGACTGAAAGCAATAGCCCTTATCGCAATATTTGTTCCATTGCTAGAATTCACAGCGCTGCTTATCCCGGTCAATTCTGTCCAACCTGAAGAAGAAGATACTGTTGATGCGCTGGTGGTACGAAACATGCGATTGAAATTTATATAATACAGATCTTCCGTATTATCAGGGTTGAGTCTAAAATTGGTAACAAACTCTCCAAATTCTGTTGACGACCCTGCTTCGGTTAAACCATTAGGACGAATTTCAACCGGGTTAAAAGATGCTTGTAATTGTCCACGTCTCAAACTACCTAATTGAACTGTACCATATAAATATTGTATACCATTATTCCTTTTTGAAATACCTACGGTCCCTCCATCACCGCCAATAATACGGCGATGATTATTACTGTCAGAAGCTGGCAAGCTAAGAATACCTGTTTTATCTCTGAATTGAGTTCCGTTATCCTGCGCACCTCCTGCAAAATTGTTAGCGCCAATTTCCGGATCAATAGCCACCCTGTAATATTGGAGCGTTTGATAATTATTAATATTTGTCCATACGACGTTAGATCCCGGAGCTGTTATATTTGTGGTCATCTGCATCCCGCCATCGTTAGAGCAAATAACTTCGTTGGGATTTGATGGATTAAAAACAACGTTATGAATATCTGGATGACTGTTTGGATAAAAAGTCAGGGATGGCAATGTATTTCCATATCCACCGATCCAGCTTAAGGTACTATTATAATTTGCGGTATTAAATCCATCAGTAGATCTATATAAACTTGTGCCACCGACTAATACAAAATTCGGATCATTTGGTTTTACCGTGATAAAAAGATCATAACCTCCCTGTATAGTAAATGGATCTGTTGCGTCATGATCACCGCCGGGAAAATCCGGAAGATTAGCAGAAAGGTTTGTCCAAACATTTCCTGAAGTCATATTTAACTTAAAGAGGTCTGCTTCTTTATTACGAGCCGAACTCGTATTGGTTAGTCCATTTTCATAGATTACATAAAGTATGTTCTCATTTGAAGGAGCCAATGAAATTAATGTTCTCCTTGGATCATAAAAATTAGAGCCACCAACATCAGTAAAACTATAAGAATTCCCACGCCAACCAGCAACTGAGTCAACACCTAAAACGGATCCACCAGCCAATCTTGCATAAGAATTTAGGTTACCAGTTGTCGATTTCCATATGCCCCTCAAAGTAAGATCAGATGCAGCACCTGTAATTGCAACGTATACTATTCCTGTAGGTGAGATAATTACGTCACCCTGCCCACCAGCAGCAAACCCGGATACTGCACTTCCGAACACTGTTTGAAATGTAGTACCACCATTAGATGAACGGACAATTCTTCTATGACAAGCAACATACACATCCCCATTTGCCGGATTAACGGAGATCTTATGTACATAATCAAAAGGATGATCAAATCTTTCAGGCACGCCGGCTGGAATTGCAGCACCATTGAAGTCAGTTATATTGGTTAACGACAACCTCGTCCAGGTAGCACCATTATCCGTAGATTTTAGTATTCCATAAGCAAGATAGCCTGCACCAGTTGCATCAGTGGAACTGCCAATATATTCTCCACCTCCTGCATACCATGTATCTTGAAAACCATTCCTGGGATCCTGGGCAATGCTTGAAACATTATGAACTTCATTTGCCGGAGTTACTTTTGTCCAATTGGCTCCGCCATCTGTTGATCTAAATAATCCTCCGCTTACACCGCCTGCCAACAAGACTCTGTTAGTTGTACCATTATAACGAACATCGTAAGCTATTGCTCTTGTTCTACCACCATTATTGTTAGGGCCAGCTGGTATATAATTATTTTGATTAGTTAGTCTTGCAAGACCTGATGGAGTATTTCTTTGGGGAATCGTTCTTGCAAATTCAATTTCCTGGTCACGCAAGCCAAATAATGCTTCACCAGTTGTAGGATCTTTGATCAAGTCGGCCTCATATTTCCAGCGCAAATACTGATAAGCGGCTTCATGTTCTTCGTTTTCTTCATTCTCCTCGTAGAGTTCGTTAGCAAGCTTTTGCTCACCTCTGGATTTATTTAAAAAAACCAGGAACCCTACCACGACCAACAAAATAAAACTAACAGAGACAATAACCTTAATTTTCATTATTTCGCTTTTACAAAATTGCAATTTACTAAATATACCCTTCTAAAGACTTTCATGTAAAACTCAATTACAAATTTTATATTTTTGTTTTTCGGATGAGTGTACAGGCTTTGCTGAATGGTTTCATTAACTCCCCCCGTCTTTTTCAATTGGCGGACAGGCTTTCTTTTGCCCAAACTCAAAAAATATACCTTGAAAACCTGCGGGGAAGCTCACCTGAATTTTTCAGCGCTGCCATATTTGAACATCCTTCCTGCTCACAGTTTAATCACCTTATCGTATTAAATGATGCCGAAGATGCCGCATATTTTCATAACACACTGGAAAATCTGACCGGGGCGCTGGACATTTTTTATTTTCCGGCTTCGTTTAAACAACGAAAAAATTTCAGTTTGCTGAATAGCAGCCATGTGATGTTGAGAACAGAAGCATTAAC
>JBIOVR010000455.1:0-2797 GCA_044867875.1 Chitinophagaceae bacterium | reverse complement strand
CCTTATATTTTCGCTGGTCAATTATGCACGGTTTTTGCGTGTTGATGCCGAAAATGCGCTGGAAGTAACTAATAAAAAGTTCATCCGGCGGTTTACCCAAATGGAAGAAGAAGCCACAAAGAGCGGAAAAGACCTGGCAGACATGACCCTTACAGAAATGGATTCAATGTGGAACAGTATAAAAAAACGGACCTGAGCAGTTGAAAAAATTAAATCATATTCTTCCCAAACCACACGGTTGGTTATTGGGTGCAGTTAGCTTATACTTGCTGTCTTTTTTATTTGCGCCAAGAATTTCACCAATCAATTCATTAAACGCTGAGATCAAAAGCCTGGAGAATTATATAGATGAAAGGGAAAAAGAATTTGATAAGATTTCCAGCGATACTATTTTATTAAAAAGATTAGCAAATAAAAGTGAATCGATAGATGTATTAAAACAATTGATCAAAAAAACTACTGGATTATTTATTTTCAGGAAATCAAGTTTCACAACAGGGCCATTATTCTGGAGTAATCAACGTACTTATCCGCCTGACCAGATTTTTACATTTACCGACACCACATATTTCAAGCAACTTGAAAAAGGGAACGGATTTTATATATGCATTAAAAAAACTTTACCTGAAAAAAATGGCGACTCAATCATTGCTATCGGAATGATACCGATCATGTATCGTTATTTTTCCGACTTACCTGACAGATTTGAGCACGATGCCAGCGCAAACATTTTGATTTCAGGTCTTACAACAGATTATCCCATCAAAAATATTTCAGGTAAAACACTTTTTTATGTTTCTCCTAAAAGTCGTATTGATAAACCATCTGAAAATATTTCTATTTACCTGAGATTGGCAGCGATGATATTTTTGTTCATCTATATTCATTTAATTGCTGAAAGAACTGCAGGGCGATTTGGATTTTGGAAAGGATTGATCTTTTTGTTCATTGTTTTGTTTTCATTGCGTTTGATAAGTTATTTTTTCCCATTCCCTGTGAATTTGCGTCAATTTGAATTGTTTGATCCCTCGAATTATGCTTCGAGTGAAATTCATAAATCTTTAGGCGATCTTCTTATTAATGCATGTCTTTTCAGTTGGCTGATATTATTTTCATTGCACAAATTACAGCGAACAGGATTTTACAATGTGCCTTCAGGCAGAATAGGGATGTTGATCGGTGGTTTTGTAAGTTTGTCTGTAGTCGCTCTAACTTTTAGTATTGCATATACCATCAGGAGCATTGCAGCTCATTCTACCATTTCATTTGATGTGATCAATTTTTTCAGCCTTTCTCCTTTTACAGTTTTTGGTTTCATTGCATTGGCAATTTTGGCAGTAGGATATTATTACTTTATGCGGATCATGAATCCGTTATTATCAGTTGCTTTCAGTAATAATTTTTATCCCGTATATCTTGTTATTGCAGTTTCTGGCCTCACATTTCTGACCTTCCAGGTCAATGATCCGTTACTTCCCTTTTATATTTACGTGCTAGGTTGGCTGATCATTTATATATGGTTATCGAGACTGAATAAGTTTGGAATAAGCGATCAACGCCAGACAATGGCCGGTGCTTTATTTTGGATTTTCATTTTCTCTGTCTCTATCACTGCTATCATCATAAATGCAAACCGGGATAAGGAGTGGCAGAATCGCATTCACATAGCTAATAAGATAGATGAGAGAACAGATCCTACAAGTGCAAGAGAATTGAACGTTGCATTTGTGTGGCTTGATAATGATTTTTTATCTTCTAACTTTTATCGTTTTAAAGACCCTGACAAGGGTGCCTTATTGAGAGATAGTATCATGCACAAAAGCGACTTCCCTATACAATATAACTCCCAATTGTACTTATTCGATGCTGACAAAAAACCGCTTTTCAATGAAGAACCTGAAAGTTATAATACGTTTCAGACAGTTTTAACGATGGAAGCTAAGCTTTCCAAAGGCACATTATATTATGTTGAAAGGGGATTTGATAAATACACTTATATTTTTGAGCAAACGATCAGGGATGAGAACCAAAAAATACTGGGTTACCTGTTTATCGTATCTAAGCTTGAGCAGTATGACAAGGAAGCACTTGTTGCAGAACTTTTCAGGGGATCAGAAAAAACCGATTTTGAAAAAGGCGGCATTTATTCATGGGCGACATATATAGATGGGAGATTATCGGTTGGTCCGGGAAATAAATACCCATTTCCTACTACGCTTGATTCAACAGAAGTACCGGATGAAACTATTGAAAAAAGGATAAAGAAAAATGACACTGAACTTTGGTACAAGGCCAAAGGCAATACAATAATAGTAGTAGCAAGAAAAAAAGCTGATGCGCTGGAGGCTATTACTTTATTCTCTTATATTTTTTGTGTGTTTCTTTTCCTTGTAGCTTTTTTTAATATATTTCTTTTATTATTACGCATGGGCGGAAATGTAAAAGAAGTTCGACGGATATTAGAATGGAATATTCGTACACAAATTCATGGTACAATAATTTTTATCAGCATACTTTCATTTTTGATCATTGGTGTATCAACCATCTCTTTCTTTATACTTCGTTACCAGCAGGGCAACAGGGAGAAATTAAGCAGGACCATGGAAGTAATGATGAATGAAATGGGAAAAAGACTTGTTGACCGGCTGCAATTAGATGATAAGCTTGCAATTTATGATTCTGTTGCTAACGATGACATACAGGACCTGGTAAATGATGTAGCTGAAATTCATGGAGTCGATGTAAATGTATATGATACGAGCGGATCTCTGCATGTTACTTCACAGCCTGTTTTATA
>JBIOVR010000454.1:0-11737 GCA_044867875.1 Chitinophagaceae bacterium | reverse complement strand
AACCAGGCTATGTGGCAATTTTATAGTGAAAGAGAAGAGCCTGTTGCATTTCCCGAACGTTCATGGATAGAGACATTGGATCGACCCGGTGCATTCCAGGTTGGGTATTTAAAAAAGTTAATTGAATCAAGATCTGTTGTTGATAGAATCCCTGATCAATCAATAATTGTTGGAGGTCAAGGCGAAAAAATGGAATATGCCACAGCATTTCGTGGGAATAAATATTGTATGATCTATTTTCCCACTAACAAAGGTCTTACTTTGAATCTTTCTTTTTTATCTGCATCACAAATACGTATATGGTGGTTTCATCCCGGAAAAGGAGAAACTGGTGCTCCAGTCGTGATGCAAAAGATCTCAACAATGAATTTTACTCCTCCTTCAACTGGAAACGAGAGCGATTGGGTATTAATAATTGATGATGCGAATACAAAATTTTCTCAACCCGGAAAATAAAATACTATGTTTAAAGACGCGGCAATAAATGAAATTAATGAAGTGATGGAACAGTCATGGACTGCTTTTCATATTTACAGAAAAATGAATTTGAAACAAAGAGCGGATTTCATGCGAACAATAGCAATTGAATTGGATGCATGTGGTGATGAATTGATTCAAACTGCTATGAGAGAAACAAATCTTCCCGAGGCAAGAATGAGAAATGAAAGAGGCAGAACAATTTTTCAATTAAATTCTTATGCCGATGCATGTGAAAAGGGAGAGTGGTTGGAAGCAAGAATTGATACAGCTATTCCTGATAAGAATCCACCAAAGCCTGACATAAGAAAAATGTTAGTGCCCCTCGGACCTGTTGTTATTTTTGGTTCATCCAATTTTCCTTTTGCTTATTCAACTGCAGGTGGTGATACGGCATGTGCATTTGCAGCAGGTTGTCCTGTTATTATCAAAGCACATCCTGCACATCCGCAAACATCCGAAACGGTTGCTAATGCAATTTTAAAAGCAGCCGATAAATGCAAAATGCCTAAAGGGATTTTTGCTCATGTTCATGGCGCTTCTTTCGAAGTTGGTAAAGCATTAGTAATGCATCAGTATACAAAGGCTGTTGGATTTACAGGATCATTTATTGGTGGTAAACAATTATTTGATTGGGCCAATCAACGCAAGGAGCCAATTCCAGTTTTTTCAGAAATGGGAAGCATCAATCCTGTTTTTCTTTTACCAGGAAAATTAAAACAGTCCACTGCTGACATTGCAAAAATGTATGCTGGATCGATCACATTGGGTGTTGGACAATTTTGTACAAACCCGGGGTTGATCATCGGAATTGATAGTGAAGAACTGAAAACTTTTGTTCATGACCTTGGAAATGTAATTCAACAGACGACTACCGGTTTAATGTTGCATCCTGGAATTGCAAAAGCATACAAAGAGAAAAGAGGAACTGCTTTAATACAGAAAGATGTGCAGCTCGTTGCCGAATCTGAAATATCGGTAAAGGAAAATGAAGGACTGCCAACAATAGCTTCCGCATCGGGCCAGGCATTTTTAAATAATCCTGTTCTTCACCAGGAGGTATTCGGTCCTTATTCATTGGTCATTCGTTGCAAAGACATAAATGAAATGACTGAAGTGGCAAAACATCTCGAAGGGCAATTGACATCAACCTTAATGGCAACAGAGGATGATATAAAAAATAATGATGAATTAGTTGAAGCAGTAAAAAACATTTGTGGTCGTTTTATTTTAAATGGAGTTCCCACAGGTGTCGAAGTTTGTTTAAGCATGCACCATGGCGGACCTTTTCCTGCAACAACTGATTCAAGATTTACTTCAGTCGGTGCAGATGGAATAAAAAGGTTTGCGAGACCTATTGCATTTCAAAATTGGCCAAATGATCTATTGCCGGAGGAATTGAAAGATGAAAATCCTTTGGGAATTTGGAGAACTGTAAATAATGAATTGAAAAAATAGAACCACGATAAGCATGATTTAAAAGGATTAAGAGGTAATAATGACAAAACCTATTATAAAAAAGTATCCTAATTCAGATATAAAAAGATTTGGCGGATGGACTTTTCATTGTATAGATGCACACACTTGTGGTAATCCTGTTAGGCTTGTTGCAGAGGGTGGCCCTGAACTGGAAGGGAATAACATGAGTGAAAAGAGACAACATTTTTTAAAAGAGTATGATTGGATAAGAAAAGGATTGATGTTTGAGCCCCGTGGACATGATATGATGAGCGGAAGCATTCTCTATCCGCCACATGATCCGCAAAATGATTTTGCAGTTTTATTTATTGAAACGAGTGGTTGTCTTCCAATGTGCGGTCATGGAACCATCGGTACTATTACAATTGCAGTTGAAGAAGAGTTGATCATTCCAAAAACTCAAGGTGTCATAAAGATGGAAGCACCTGCCGGTCTTGTTAATATTACTTACAAACAGAAAGGAAAGAAAGTGAGCTCTGTAAAACTTACTAATGTGCCGGCGTTTTTGGATAAAGAAGGTATCACTGCAGAATGTCCTGAACTTGGAGAATTAGTAATTGATGTTTCTTACGGTGGGAATTTTTATGCGATCGTTGATGTACAGAAAAATTTTAAAGGGTTGGAACATTACTCTGCAGATAAATTAATTGCTTGGGCAAGAGAGTTAAGAAAAAACATCAATGCAAAGTATGAATTTGTTCATCCCGAAGACCCAACGATCAATGGTTGCTCACATATTCTTTGGGCTGGGGCTGTGATCGACAAAACATCGACAGCTCGCAATGCAGTATTTTATGGAGATAAGGCAATTGACCGTAGTCCATGTGGTACTGGAACAAGTGCAAGAATGGCGCAGTGGTATACAAAAGGAAAATTGAAAAAAGGAGATGTATTTGTTCATGAAAGTATAATTGGCAGTAAATTCAACGGCACAATTGAAGAAGAATTAACCGTGAATGGAAAGCCTGCCATAAAACCGGGAATAGAAGGGTGGGCTAAGATCTATGGATATAATACAATTTCGATAGATAAAAATGATGATCCGTATGCGTACGGATTCCAAGTAGTGTGATGCAAGAAGTAAAAAGTTAAAAGTAAAAAATTGTGAAGCAATATTTGGTTATAGCAAATGATGGAAAGGATGATGGGGCGTTAGATAGGAGAAAAGAAGTAAGACCGCTTCATCTTGCTGGTGCAAAAAAATTAAAGGAGAATAACAACTTTGTTATTGGAGGTGCAATGTTGGATGATGAGGAAAATATGCATGGCTCAATTATGATCGTTCAGTTTGAAACGCAGGATGATTTTCAAAGATGGTATGATAATGAACCTTACATTACACAGGGAGTTTGGAAGACGATCGAAGTAAAACCGTTCAGGGTTGCAGATGTGTAAGTCGTGAATGGTCAAATTGTGAATGGTGAATAGGCGGAGTGGTCATTGTCCGCCGCTGGCGGGGGCAGGATTTTCGGATAAAAAGATAGATCAAATTGGGGTGGAAGAATAGCTGAATAGAATTGTTTTCGCACAAGAGTGCGACGCAACAAAAGTTTAATAGTAATTCAAAAGCTGGCTACATGAAAAAAATATATTTCATATTTATTGCCGCCATCGTTTCTGTAAAGAGTTTTTCTCAAGCTTCATTACAGAAAATCGAGCCGGTAAATTTTGCCGATGTAAATATTACAGATCAATTCTGGAAACCAAAGATCGATAAAGTAGCAACAAAAACTTTATCGGCTTGCATCTATCAGACAGAAGTAGCAACGCCGCGAATAAAAAATTTTGAAAGGGTTGCGGCAAAGAAGGGAGAGCAGCATCAGGGAATTTTTTATGATGACAGCGATGTGTTCAAAGCACTGGAGGCAATGGCCTATTCACTAAAAACACACCCAAGTGCAGAGATGGAAAAGAAATGCGATGAATGGATCGACAAAATCTCGGCGGCGCAACAACCCGATGGTTATTTGAATACCTGGTACACATTGAAGGGTTTGCAGGATCGATACACGGATATGAGCATGCATGAAGATTATAATGCAGGGCACATGATCGAAGCAGGTGTTGCGTATTTCAATGCAACGGGTAAAAGAAAATTATTAGACGTATGTATCAAGTGGGCCGATCATTTTGACGCATTGTTTGGTCCGGGCAAAAGAGATTGGGTAACTGGTCACCAGGAATTGGAATTGGCGCTGGTGAAATTGTATAAAGTAACTAAGAATGAAAAATATTTGAAGCTGGCTGATTGGTTGCTGAGTGAACGTGGTAAAAAATTAGCCAAAGGTTATACATGGACAGACTGGAAAGACACCGCTTATGCACAGGATATATTGCCGGTAAAACAACAAACTCAAATTACAGGACATGCAGTTCGTGCAATGTATATGTATACGGGTGCAGCAGATGTGGCGGCACAGACCGGTGACATGGATTATATGAAAGCTATGAGAAATGTTTGGGAAGATGTAGTGTACCGTAATATGTATATCACAGGTGGCATTGGTTCAGCAGGAAGCAATGAAGGGTTTTCAAATGACTATGATCTGCCCAATGAACAGGCATATTGTGAGACCTGTGCAAGTGTGGGAATGGTTTTCTGGAATCAGCGAATGAATTCATTAACAGGAAATGCAGAATATATTGATGTGCTTGAAAGGAGTTTATATAATGGTGCATTGGATGGTCTGAGTTTGAGCGGTGATCGGTTTTTTTATGGTAACCCTTTAGCAAGTCGTGGACAGCACCAGAGAAGAGAATGGTTTGGTACTGCTTGTTGCCCCGCCAACATTGCAAGGCTAGTTGCTTCGTTGGGGAATTATATCTATGCAAAGAGTAATGATGCTATTTATATGAATTTGTTTGTGGGAAGTAATACGACAATTCCGTTGAAGAATGGAAATGTGGGAGTGAAGATGGAAACGAATTATCCCTGGGATGGTAAAGTAAAGTTGATGATCGATCCGGTTAAAAATTCAAAATTCAGTTTGTATCTCCGTGTACCCGGCTGGGCACAGGGACAAACATCTACCAACGATCTTTATGATCTTTCAGATTTCGGCTCGGCTATCATTTATTTAAAAGTAAACGGTAAAGATGAAGCAGTAAGAATGGAAAATGGTTACATGATCATTAATCGTGAATGGAAAAAAGGCGATATTGTAATGTATGAGTTTCCAATGCAAACAAATAAAGTAATTGCAAGAGAAGAGTTGAAACAGGATAAAGGACGGATCGCAATTCAGCGTGGCCCTATTGTATATTGCATTGAAGGTGCAGATAATAATGGCAAAGCATGGAATGTGATCATTCCACAAGACACTAAATTTGAAACGATAGATTATAAAGTATTGGATGAATCGGTAAAAGCATTAACGGCTGAAGTGCCTGTAATAACAGTTGGTGAAGACGGCTTATCATTAAAAACAGAAAAGAGAAAAATTATTGCTATACCATATTATACATGGGCAAACAGAGGGAAGAATGAAATGCAGGTTTGGTTGCCGACAAAAATTACTGATGTTAAATTGAATTACTAATCAAGTCAAAACTCAAAAATTAAAATTCAAAAATGAAAAAGAACCTTGCTATTTTAATTGCTGCCACAATTCTTTTTAGTTGTAAACTAATGCCAAAAGAAGAAGAAAAAGAAAATATAAAACCAATGACAGGAAAAGCTTTATACGGGATGATCGGCGCCGACAGTGTATTTCAATATGCATTGACCAATAAGAACGGAATGGTTGTAAAAATTCTGAATTACGGCGGAACTGTAACAGATATTATTACACCTGATAAGAATGGCAAGATGGGTGATGTAGTTCTTGGATATGATTCACTTGCCGGGTATTTGCAAACTGGTAATCCATATTTTGGTTGCCTGGTTGGCCGTTATGGAAATCGAATTGCGAATGCAAAATTTACTCTTGACGGAAAAGAATACACTCTCGCTGCTAACAATGGCCAGAATACTTTACACGGTGGATTGAAAGGGTTTGATAAAGTGATCTGGACGGTCAAATCTTTTAATGATTCAGGTTTGCTTCTTTCTTATTCAAGTAAAGATGGAGAAGAAGGCTATCCGGGGAATCTTTCTGTTGATGTAATGTATTCCTTGAGTGATGATAACGGTTTAAAGATCGAGTATACTGCGGTTACAGATAAAGCCACGCCGGTGAATCTTACCAATCATTGTTATTTTAACTTATCAGCAGGTGCAGATTCTACTATTCTAGATCATGAACTGATGCTGAAAGCTGATAAATATACTCCTGTAAATGGAACCTTGATCCCAACTGGAAAAATTGATGATGTAAAAGGAACGCCAATGGATTTCACAAATTCAAAGAAGATTGGAAAAAATATTTCAAACGTTGCAGGCGGTTATGATCATAACTGGGTATTAAATAAGTCCGGTAATGATCTGGAGTTGATCGCTTCAGTTTTTCATGCAGGGTCTGGAAGAAATATGGACGTTTTCACGACCCAGCCAGGTATACAATTTTATACGGGCAATTTTCTGGATGGCACATTAAAAAACACAAGGGGCGGAATGAAATATATTAAGCATGCTGGTCTTTGTTTGGAAACTCAGCATTTCCCTGATTCTCCCAATCAGCCATCTTTTCCAAATACAATTTTGAAACCGGGAGAAACATTTCATGAAACGACTGTTTACAAATTCGCAACTAAATAGAACCCTGCCTGCCGGTAGGCAGGCACGATTAATATGATTGCAAAAAGGATTATGAGGAATAAATGGATACTGTTCTTAACTATCAGTTTACAGTTATCAGTTATCATCTCATTCTCGCAAATAAATAAAGCGCCGGCTTATCCACTTGTTGTGCATGATCCGTATTTCAGTATCTGGAGTTTTAGCGACAAGTTGAATGAAAGCACAACCAAACATTGGACGGGAACTGATCATTCTTTGATGGGAATAGTGAATGTCGATGGCAAGCTTTATAAATTTCTTGGTGATTTTCCAAGAGAACTAAAAGCAATATTGCCTGATAGTGATCTTCAACCTTACGATTGTCAATTCACAGAAACAAAACCTGTTGGCGATTGGACAAGCATTGAGTACGATGATTCCAAATGGAAAACCGGGAAAGGAATATTTGGGACTAAGAATATGAGTCCGCAAACAGAATGGTCTGGCAGGGAAATTTGGATCAGGAGAACTTTTAATATCCAACAGTTAAATATTCATGAACTGTTGTTGAAAATAAAGTATGATGATAATGTAGAGATCTATCTCAACGGTGAAAAAATATTTACTGCCGGCTGCTGTTCGGCAAATAAAGAGATCTTACTTTCAAAATCTATTGAACAAAAATTACATACTGGAAAAAATTTGCTGGCCATGTATTGTGAGAATACAGGGGGACAAGCTTATATTGATGCTGGTTTATATGATCGATTGCCAGCTCAGCCAGTTGATCAGGCGACTCAGAAAAAAGTTGAAATAACAGCTACTCAAACAAAATATGAATTTAGCTGTGGGCCGGTTACCTTGTCAGTGAAATTTCTTTCGCCATTATTGATGGATGATCTTGATCTGTATTCACGGCCGATCACTTATGTTACGTTCAATATAATGTCAAATGATGACAAGCGACATTATGTGAAATTATTTTTTGATGCGTCACCCGATATTGCAAAAAATAATAGTTCCCAGATTGTGGATGTTAGTTACTATCCCAAAGACAGTAGTGCTTTTCAAAAAATTGGAACAAAGGATCAGCTTGTATTAAAAAGAAAAGGTGATGATGTGAGAATTGATTGGGGTTATTCATATGTCGGGATAAGGTCAGCAAGTGGAGTTGAAATGAACCCATTAGGCAGGCAACCTGATGTTACTGGACGATTCAATTTAAAAGTAGAAGAAGGCTATACTAAAAATACACCTTATGTAAAGACGTTGGTACTTGCTTATGATGATCTTTATTCCATTCAGTATTTTGGCCAGAACCTACAAGCATGGTGGAAAAAGAATTTTAACTCCACGGAAGCCATGATCAAGAAGTCACTTGATGAGTTTAAATCTATCGAAGGGCGTTGCGAAAATTTTGACAAGCAATTATATTCTGATGCGATGAATGCCGGTGGCAAAACTTATGCTGATCTCTGTGTATTAGCTTATCGTCAATCACTCGCTGCGCATAAATTGGTGAGAGGGCCAAACAATGAAATATTGTTTCCGCAAAAAGAAAATTTTAGCAATGGTTCAATATGGACTGTTGATGTAACTTATCCTTCAGCACCACTCACTTTAATTTATAATCCAAATTTATTGAAAGGGATGGTGGAGCCGCTAATGTATTATAGTGAAAGTGGCAAATGGAGTAAACCATTTCCTGCACATGATCTTGGAACTTATCCACTGGCTAATGGGCAAACTTATCCCGAAGACATGCCGGTGGAAGAAGCTGGTAATATGATCATTCTTACAGCAGCAATTTGCAGAGCAGAAGGAAAATTTGATTTTGCAAAAAAGCATTGGGATGTGTTGAGCAAATGGGTTGAGTTTTTAGTAAACGATGGATTTGATCCGGCCAATCAATTATGCACCGATGATTTTGCGGGACATCTTGCACGGAATGTAAATCTTTCAATGAAAGCAATTGTTGGAATTGCTGCTTATGCACAAATGGCAAAGGGACTTGGCAAAAGAGGTGAGGCCGGTAAGTATCATAATATCGCGACTGATTATGCAGCACGATGGATACAAATGGCCGATGATGGTGATCATTTCTCCCTGACATTTGATAAAAAGGGGACATGGAGCCAGAAATATAATTTGGTTTGGGATAAATTGCTTGGGTTAAAACTTTTTCCTCAATCGGTTTACGATAAAGAGATCAAATATTATCTCACCAAACAAAATGCATTTGGTTTACCATTGGATAGTCGAAGAACATATACAAAAAATGATTGGATCATCTGGACGGCAACCATGGCGAATGATCCTAAAGATTTTGAAGCTTTGATAAAACCGGTTTATAAATTTGCTACCGAAACACCAACAAGAGTTCCGCTGAGTGACTGGCATGAGACAACTGATGGCAAACAAGTCGGATTCCAGGCAAGAAGTGTGGTAGGAGGGTATTTTATAAAGATGCTGGAAAATAAATGGAAAAAATAAAAACATAATGAAGCATACATTCTATTTGATCATATTTTTTCTTTTTCTGAATACTTCTTTTGCGCAGCAAAAAAAATGGACAGCTGATGAAGCAAATACCTGGTATGGAAAGCAAGGATGGTTAGTTGGTGCGGATTTTCTGCCAAGTACTGCAATTAATCAACTGGAGATGTGGCAGGCAGAAACTTACGACTCGGCTACGATCAATAAAGAATTAGGCTGGGCTGCTGGTATTGGAATGAATGTGATGAGAGTCTATTTGCATGATCTTGCGTGGCAGGCGGATGCTGCTGGATTTAAGAAACGTATGAATAATTTTTTGTCTATTGCAGCCAAACATAAGATCAAAGCTCTTTTTTGCATTTTTGATGATTGCTGGAACCCAGATGCTAAAACCGGTAAACAATCAGCGCCTAAACCTGGTGTTCATAATAGTGGATGGGTAAGAAGCCCGAATAGATCAACTCATGATGATCCTTCGCAATGGAAGTATCTTGAAGAATATGTAAAAGATATTCTGACAACATTTAAAGATGATGAAAGAATTCTTATGTGGGATCTGTATAACGAACCAGCCAACAGTGGCTATGGAATGACATCAATGCCGCTATTGAAAAAAGTTTTTGAATGGGCTTGGTCTGTAAGACCATCGCAACCAGTAACAGTAGGCGTATGGTTCATGGATTTTCCAGAGATCAACAGGTATCAATTGGAAAATTCTGATGTGATCACTTATCATAACTATTCTGATACAAACTCTATGAAGAAAGCAATAGATAGTTTGCAAAAATTTGGTCGACCGGTTATTTGTACTGAGTATATGGCAAGGTCAAATAACAGCCGATTTGATACTCATCTTCCGATCTTAAAAAGATATAATGTTGGGGCTATTAACTGGGGATTGGTTAGCGGAAGAAGTAACACTATTTTTCCATGGGGAAGTAAAGAAGGTAGCCCTGAGCCCAATCCATGGTTTCATGATGTTTTCAGAAAAGACGGAACGGCTTATGATGTAAAAGAAGTTGAATTAATAAAAAAATTAACTGGTAAGAAATGAAAAGAACCTTTCTTCCCTTATTCATCTTTATTTCAATATTCTGCACTGCACAATCTTATGTGCCGGAGAAAAGCAACAATAAATTTAAGGTTAAGCCTGTTGTTCCTATTAAAGCGTATAGCTTTAACCTTAATGAAGTAAGACTTTTGAATAGCCCGTTTCGTCATGCGATGACAATGGACAGCGGCTATTTGTTACAGATCAAACCCGACAGGTTATTGTATCGTTTTCATAAACATGCAGGCTTACCAGTAAAGGATTCAATTTATGGTGGATGGGAAAAGGATGGAATATCAGGGCATACATTGGGTCATTACCTGTCTGCCTGCGCAATGATGTATGCCAGTACGGGTGAAAAAGAATTTAAAAACAAGGTTGATTATATCGTTGATGAATTACGAAAATGTCAACTAGCAAGAAAAACAGGTTATATCGGCGCCGTACCTAATGAGGATACAGTTTTTGCACAGGTGAAGCGTGGTGATATTCGATCCGCTGGTTTTGATCTGAATGGTTCTTGGGTTCCCTGGTATACGCTTCATAAAGTCCTGGCCGGATTGCTTGATGCTTATTTGTATTGTGACAACAGCACTGCATTGACAATTGCCGTGGCTGCTGCAGACTGGACCGGAACAATTGTGAATGGATTGAATGAAGAACAGCGATTAAAAATGCTTAATTGCGAGCATGGCGGTATGAATGAAGTGCTTGCGAATATTTATGCGATCACAGGGAATGAAAAATATTTAGCGTTGTCAAGAAAGTTTCATGATGAATTTGTATTGGGACAACTTGCCAAACATATCGATCCAATGCCAGGTAAACACAGTAATACAAATGTGCCGAAAGCGATCGGTTGCTCACGTCGTTACGAGATCACCGGTGATGAAAGAGATAAAACAATTGCATCTTTCTTTTGGGAGTCCATGGTAAAGCATCATACTTATGTTATTGGCGGCAATAGCAATTATGAATATTGCGGCAAACAAGATTCATTGAATGATCGTTTGAGTGATAATACATGCGAGACCTGCAATACGTATAACATGCTTAAGTTGACAAGGCATTTATTTGCATGGCAACCATCCGGAGAATTGATGGATTATTATGAAAGGGCTTTGTATAATCATATTCTAGCATCACAGAATCCTGAAAATGGAATGATGACTTATTTTGTTCCATTGAGAATGGGAACAAAGAAAGAGTTCAGTTCACCATTTACAACTTTCACCTGTTGTGTTGGGAGCGGAATAGAAAATCATTCTAAATATGCGGAGCAGATATATAGTCATGGCGAGCATGGAGAATTATTTGTGAATTTATTTATTCCATCTGTTGTTAGCTGGAAAGAGCAAGGATTAATTCTTAAACAGGAAACAAATTTTCCTGAATCAAATTCTTCGGTTCTTACTTATTTAGGTGATGCATCAAAAACATTTACTCTTCTGATCAGAAAACCATTTTGGTCGACCGGGAGAACAAGATTTTTCATGAATGGACGGGAAAATCACAATATAAAGTCTTATGATAATAATTTTGAGTTTGACAGGATCGATGGATATATACCATTAAGG
>JBIOVR010000453.1:0-3236 GCA_044867875.1 Chitinophagaceae bacterium | reverse complement strand
ACTTATCCTTAACCTCCTCTTTACAGTTGGAGTACTAACTTCTTTTGGTGCCACACTTACTGCACCGGGTATTGCCGGTCTTGTTCTTACTATCGGTATGGCAGTGGATACAAACGTTATCATTTATGAACGTATAAAAGAAGAGCTAACCCGGGGCAAGGGCTACCAATTGGCGATCGCCGATTGCTATCGTCGTTCTTTACCACCTGTACTTGATGCTCACGTAACAACATTGTTAACCGCGATCATCCTGTTCGTTTTTGGATTAGGTCCTGTAAAAGGATTTGCTACAACACAGATCATTGGTATCCTGCTTTCACTGTTCTGCGGTATCCTGGTGAGCCGTTGGGTGAGTGATTGGTTTACCAATAAAAAGAAACACCTTGAATACTTTACAGGTATTAGCCGTAAGATCTTTAAACATGCCAATTTTAAATTCATACAATACCGTAAAGTAGCGTACATGATCTCTTTCGTTGTATTGGCGCTTGGCGTTGGTGCGATCTTTAATGGATTTCACCAGGGCGTTGAATTCAAAGGAGGACGCAGCTTTACTATTCAATTTGACAGATCAAAACCTTTAGACGTAGAAGGAGTCAGAAAAGATCTTGAAATAGCACTACAGGAAGCTCCTACTATTAAAACTGTAGGATTAAATAACCAGCTTGATATTACCACTTCATATCTTATCAATGATCCACGTCCAATTGTTGACTCATTGGTAGAAACTCAATTGTACAATGGATTAAAGAACCATTTGAGCGGTGTAAGCTATCATCAATTTGATACTCAAAACAAACTTGGTTCAAAGAAAGTTTTACCAACAATTTCAGATGACTTGAAAAAAGGCGCAAGAAATGCCACCATAATTTCATTGCTGATCATTGCCCTTTACATCTTTATCCGTTTCCGCGACTGGAGATATTCACTTGGTACTATTGTCGCTTTGTTGCATGACGTATTAGTAACACTTGCAGCATTCTCATTCCTGAAAAATGTAGTTCCGTTCCCATTAGAACTTGACCAGCATTTTATCGCGGCAATACTTACTGTTATCGGGTTCTCGATGAATGATACGGTGATCGTATTTGACAGGATACGAGAATATAGCGGCATTATGAAAGGAGAGCCAAAAGAGACCATCATTAACAGGGCCATCAATGATACCTTGAGCCGTACGATCATGACCTCATTAACAGTGTTCCTCACGATCCTTATCCTCTTTATATTCGGTGGAGAGGTAACAAGAGGATTTGCTTTCGCTATGTTGATAGGTGTTGTTACCGGTACCTATTCTTCGATCTTTGTGGCAGCACCATTACTTGTTGATCTTGGAAGAGGTAAGGCATTAGGTAAAACTGAAGCCGTTACAACAGTAAATCAAAAATCTACCGTAAAACCGGCGACAATAAAAAGCTAATAAGTTTTTTAGAACTATATAAGAAAACCCCTGCAAGCAGGGGTTTTTATTTTGCTAAAAAATAATTTATGATTGTTTAGACGGCAAAGCTTGTACCGCAACCACAAGTAGTACTTGCATTGGGATTCTTGAAAGTAAAGCCACGATTGTTCAATCCATCCTGCCAATCGATCTCCATACCGTATACATACATTTCATGTGCTGCATTCATGATGCAACTGATACCTTCAATTTCAAATGACTTATCTTTTTCAGTAGGGTGATCGAACCCCAGGATATAAGACATACCTGAACAACCACCACCCTTTACTCCTACTCTGAGCTTTTGAGTTGCATCAAAGCTTTCCTGTTCCATCAGCTTTCTTATTTGCTTGATAGCCCCTTCTGTCATCGTCACTGGTTTGCTCTCTGTTACTACCATTTTTAAATCCTATTTATATGCAAAAATAAAAAACAAAACCCAGTGTCATTTTCTAAATCCGAAAAGAAAGGCTTTTGCCTGTATTTTTGCTAAGTTTAAACAAATATTATGGATACCCAAACACTAACCCTGATCCTTTCCACTTTCGCTGTTCTGCTTTCCATGCTTACTTTTTATTTGTTGTACTCAAAACAGGATAGAAAAAAAAATGCTGACCCTGCTTTTACTACAAGACCATTGCAATTACAGGCTTACGAGAGATTAGTGATCCTTACCGAAAGAGTTGCGCTACCAAATATTGTAAGCCGTGCCAATCAACCCGGGATTACAGCAAGAGAAATGCAACTGCTGATGCTTGAAAGCATTAAACAGGAATTTGAATACAATAGCTCACAACAGATATATGTGAGTCCTGTCGTATGGCAGGCAGTAAATAATTTAAAAGAGCAAAACATGCTTATCATAAATCAAATTGCTCAAACATTACCTGCTGATTCAAAAGGTTATGATCTTGGAAAAAGAATAATGGAAGTGATCATTGCACAGGATAAAAAAGCATTGCACAATATTGTATTGGAAGCATTGAATTTTGAAGCGAGAAAGTTGATGAAATAAGAAGTTTAAGGTTGAAAGCTATGGATGAAAAGAAAAAATATACTGACTCAGGTATTGAAATAAAGGGAACCTACTCAAACATTCACCCTCCAACATTCAATCTTGAACAGCCCGGAGAGTTTCCATTCACCCGCGGCATACAAGCGGATATGTATCGCGGCAAATTATGGACAATGCGCCAATATGCCGGGTTCAGCACTGCAGAAGAAAGTAATAACCGATACCATTATTTATTGTCACAGGGTGTAAACGGTTTAAGTGTTGCCTTTGATCTTCCGACACAAATAGGTTATGACAGCGATCATGCACTTGCCGAAGGTGAAGTAGGTAAAGTCGGTGTTGCTATTGATTCGATAGAAGACATGAAAGCTTTGTTTGACAGAATAAAGTTGGAAGATGTCTCAACCTCGATGACTATTAATGCTACAGGTTTTATACTTCTTTCACTGTATGTAGCATTGGCAAAACAACAAGGCGCTGATCTTAAAAAAATTACAGGTACCATACAAAATGATATTCTGAAAGAGTATGCTGCAAGGGGAACTTATATCTATCCTCCGAAACCTTCTATGCGGATCGTTACTGATATATTTGAATGGTGCAGTCATGAATTACCAAAATGGAATACGATCTCGATCAGTGGTTATCATATACGTGAAGCAGGAAGCACTGCAGTACAGGAAATTGCTTTTACCTTAAGCAATGGAAAAGCCTATGTGAAAGCAGCATTGGAAAAAGGGCTTGATATAAATGTTTTTGGAAAAAGACTTTCATTCTTTT
>JBIOVR010000452.1:0-19853 GCA_044867875.1 Chitinophagaceae bacterium | reverse complement strand
TTACGATACTTTGCATGGTTGCGCTGATTACAGGTATCAATAGATGATGAATAATCCGTAAGTTAGCAAGCCCTAATTACAATATCTCACTACATAAAAACAAAGATGATCATGAGAAAACTTCTTTTTATTCTTTTTGCACCTCTTATAGTTACAGCTCAAAAAGATCATGCTCAATTACTGAAACAATATATGACCGGCCAGAATAAATATTTCCAATTCAATGGAACTATTCTTGTGGCAGAAAAAGGTAAACCTATTTACCAGCAGGCATTAGGATATGCCGATTACAATAGTAAACGAATGCTGAATGACAGTTCTGTATTTGAACTGGCCTCTGTTTCAAAACAATTCACAGCAATGGGAATTATGATCCTGAAAGACCGGAAGTTGCTGAGCTATGAGAATAACATTAAAAAATACTTTCCCCAATTACCGTATGATAATATTACAATAAGACAGCTATTGACACATACTTCGGGAATCCCATCTTATGAGGACCAGTTTGAAAAGAACTGGGACAGGAAAAAGATCGCTTATAATAAAGATATCATTGACATGCTGGTTCAGCGGAAGGATACTTTATTTTTTAAACCCGGAACAAAATGGCAATACAGCAATACGGGCTATGCATTGCTTGCTTCCATCATTGAAAAAGTATCGGGCATGAGTTATAATGATTTTATGGCGATAAATATTTTTCAGCCCCTGGGCATGAACCATACATATATATATAACAGTCGCCGTACCACAAACAAGATCCCCGATAATTACGCATTGGGCTTCGTGTATTCAGATAGTTTAAAGAAATATATTTTACCAGATGAATTGCCGGCATACAGTATGGTTTATTATCTTGATGGCATTGTAGGCGATGGCACCGTGAATTCAACGACCGGAGACCTGTTTAAATGGGACAGGGCCTTGTATTCAAATAAACTGGTAAGCAAAGCATCACTTGATGAAATGCTTTCTCCCTTAGTTCGAACTTCTCCAACTGATTCAACTTCTTTTTATGGTTTTGGAGTAAGTGTACAGCCAAAGTCAGAAAAAGGGAAGGTCATTTCTCATACTGGCGGGTGGCCCGGTTATCGTACAATGATATTAAGATGGCCAGAGATAGAAAGAACGGTTATTATACTTTCCAATGCTGAATCAAACCTTCCATTTTTCCGTGCAGCTGTTGAATCCATCCTGGATGATGAAGATATTGTAATGCCTTATGAGCATAAACAAGTAAAGATCGACACAACCATACTTGTTAATTATGCTGGGAAATATTTCGGGGGTGTTACCATGCAGTTCATAACGAAAGATGGAAAGCTTTACAGGCATCGTAACAACACACCCGATATTGAATTAAAACCTGAATCTTCAACAAAGTTTTTTTATGGTGATGGCACCGACAGGCAAATAGAATTTGAAACAGATAGTAGTGGCAAGGTGACTAAAGTCTGGTTTTTAAATATGGGACAAAAAGGAGAATTGAAAAAGGTTGAATAATTAAAACTAACCACCACCTTTAATATGGAAGTACATGCCCACTCACATTCTCATGGAAAGAAAAACTGGAGATCTTATTTTTGGGAGTTCTTAATGTTATTTCTTGCTGTGTTCTGTGGTTTCCTGGCAGAGAATCAACGGGAGCATATGGTAGAGCACAGGAGGGAAAAGCAATATCTCTCTTCTTTGATCGCTGATTTGAAATATGACACAGCGCAATTCAATATAAGGGCCCGGCAGTTTGAAGAAAAATTCCCCTTCTTTGACTCCTTGTTTATATTTTTAAATAACCCGCAGCAATTCAATAATAAGCTGCTTTATAAATATTGGAAGCAAACGGAATTAAGTTCCTCAGCCTATATACCTGCCGAACCAACACTTCAGCAATTAAAATATTCCGGCAATTTCAGACTATTATCAAATAAAAAAGTATTAGACAGTATCCTCATCTATGAGAGTCATATTAATGGAAGTTATCTTGGGCAAACCAATTATGTGCTCGAGTTCTATAAGCGACAGCTGCAGTTAAGAGAAAAGTATTTCGACAATACAAATTTCAATCGCTTCCTGAATGACCGTTACCACGGCGAAATAAAAAACTCAGACGATTATAGTCTCACTTTCATGCTAACAGATAAAGCACAGATAAAGGAGGTATACAATTTATATGTAACAGTCAAGGCTACCAATCTTTATTATATTGATCAGTTAAAAGCAAGAAGAGATGAGGCTGGAAAGCTATTGGCACTTATTCAAAAAGAATACGATCTGAAATAAATTTTTATGGAAGTACATGCACACTCACATACGCCAAGAAAAAAATGGACACATTATTTCTGGGAATTCTTAATGTTGTTCCTTGCAGTCTTCTGTGGTTTTTTGGCAGAATATAAATTAGAACATATTGTTGAGCAAACAAAAGAAAAGGAATACATGAAGTCAATGTTAGAAGATCTGGGGCAGGATACAACAGAGGTAAATCGGGTAACTGCAAAGACCAGCGGTTCTTATTACAATCTTGATACATTACTTACACTATTAGAATTACCAGTTGTAGAAGACAGCAATGATTTGAAAGCATTATATAACAAGCATTATATTGATGTAGGTGCGGATCTTGCTACTTTTTCACAAAGAACAATATCACAATTAAAAAATGCAGGAGGCTTACGTATGGTGCGCATAAAAAATGTAGCAGATAGCATTTCATTATATGATAGCAGAACACAGGAACTTTCAGCAATTTTTAAATCCTTTGATGAGATATCTTCAGAAGCTTTTAAAATGGGCACTTTAATATTTGATTCAAGATATTACCGACATAATTTTGAAGGTGGTGGTGTAAAACTGCTTACCAGTGATAAGCAGATATTGCGGCAATATGCCAATTATGTGTTTATGGTGCAGGGTGTCGGCGGTTACTATCATGCTTATTTAACCCGCCAAAAGCAATTGGCCGCTAAACTAATAGTACTTATTAAAAAAGAATACCACTTATGAAAAAAATCATCCTTGCTTTTTTACTGCTGCCTGCATTTGTTTTTGCTCAGCAATACGATGTTGTTATTGCCAATGGAAAAATAATTGATGGTACCGGCAATAGTTGGTATTATGGTGATGTTGCAATAAAAGATGGAAGGATAGTGTACGTTGGCAAAATGAATAATGTAAATGTAACGGCAATAAAAGTCATTAACGCGAAAGGATTGGTCGTTGCTCCCGGTTTTATTGATGTGCATGCACATATTGAAAGCGGCATATTTGAAAATCCAACTGCTGATAATTATATATATGATGGCGTCACTACTGTGATTACGGGTAATTGCGGTGGTTCGGCAGATGACTTGAAAAATTTTTTCTGGCGCATCGATAGCATGAAAACTTCTATTAATGTTGCTTCACTTGTTGGTCATAACACTGTAAGAAGACAAGCAATGGGTTTGGATAATCGTTTGGCATCAACAGATGAACAAAAGAAAATGGAAGAATTGGTAGTACAGGCAATGAAGGATGGAGCTGTTGGTTTATCAACGGGACTTATTTATTTACCGGGCATGTATAGTAATACAGAAGAGGTGATCGGGCTGGCAAAATCTGCGGCAAGCTACAATGGTGTCTATGCATCGCATATCCGCAATGAAGAGAACGGCGTGAAGGATGCGATCAATGAAGCAATAAACATTGGTAAAGCTGCAAATATTCCTGTTGAAATTTCTCACTTCAAAGTAAGCGGTCCCGCAAATTGGGGAAGAAGCAAAGAAACACTTCCATTGATTGAAGCGGCAAGAAAAGAGGGTTATGATGTAACCATTGATCAGTATCCTTATTCAGCAAGCAGCACCAATCTTGGTATTCGTTTACCTGATTGGGCATTGGCTGGAGGGCAGGATTCATTGAAAAAAAGAATTAATGATGCTGAAATGCACAAACAGATCATTAAAGAAATGCTGGAGATGCAGAATAAATACAAGTATAAAAGTTATAGCTATGCCGTTGTTGCTAATCATAGTGCTGATACAACACTCAATGGAAAAAATATTTCTGAGATAAATAAATTGAAAGGACGAAAAACAAAGATGAAATATGAAGCGGAAACAATTTTAGACATGATGCTGGCAGGCGGCGCACAAATGGTTTATCATAGCATGGATGAAGACGACGTTCGTTATTTTATGAAATACCCTTTTAATATGATTGGCGCTGATGCAGGTGTACCCGTACCAGGCAGGGGCATGCCACACCCAAGAGCATATGGCACTAATGCAAGAGTGCTGGCAAAATATGTAAGAGATGAAAAATTGGTTTCATTGGAGGAAATGATAAGAAGAATGACTTCACTTGCTGCACAGAAATTTCAGTTAAAAGACCGTGGTTTGGTAAAAGAAGGAATGGCTGCCGATATTGTGATCTTTGATCCTAATGAAATAACAGATAAGGCAACTTTTGAACAACCACACCAGTATTCGGCCGGGTTTCATTTTGTTTTAGTAAACGGTCAATTGGTAATTGCGGACGGAAAACATACTGGGGTAAAAAGCGGTACAACTTTAAAGGGTCCGGGTTTTAATCGATAAAAATTTATTTCTTTCACTATATTACAAATAAATCAGTTTTATATGAGTCCCGAGAATAAAGGCCGGATGATCCGGATGGTCATTTATATAATTGTAGGGTTTGCAGCAGCATTTCTCTATAGTTATTTTAGAAAAGATTAAAATATGGAAGTCAATCATCCTATATTTTTGAAAGAATCCTAATCTCTATATCATTGTTGTTGCAGAAAATTTATTGACTGAAGCAAACGGATACTTACATAGAATAAGAAAGAGTATCATTTTAAATAAATAAAACATGAGAAAGATATTTTTCCTTTTTATTATTTCTGTAAATATTAGTTACGGTCAAACAATCGAAAATTATTTATCCGCTCCTTTTCCAACAGGACTGACCGCTTCAATCAATGGAAAGACAATTGTATGGGTTTTTAATGATAAAGGTTCCCGCAATATTTATGTTGCAGAAGCACCCGAATTCGCGGCAAAAAAAATAACTAATTACATCGGAGATGATGGAATGGAAATAACCAATCCTGAGTTTACACCCGATGGTAATCAAATAATTTTTGTAAGAGGCAATACGAATAACAATAGAGGTGAACCGGCCAATCCCGCTTTTTTACAAACATCTACCGCAAGAGATATCTGGGTCATTAATAAAGATGGGAGTCAGTTAAGAAAAATCATTGCAGGTTCTAATTTTAAAATTTCTCCGGATGGTAGAAAGCTTGCTTATACTTCGGCAGGCCAAATATGGACATTATCATTAATTGATACTACAAGTAAACCTGAAAAACTTTTTCAATCGAGAGGAGGTCAGTCGCAAATTCGTTGGTCGCCAGATGGAACAATGATCGCTTTCACCAGCGACCGTGGTGATCACTCTTTCATCGGCATATATCATTTGAATACAAAAAACGTAAGCTTTGCTGAAACAAGTATGGATAATGATACTTATCCTGTATGGTCGCCTGATAACAAGCAACTGGCTTATATACGTATTCCCAACATGAATGGTGTAATACCTTTTGTTCCTGTAAGGGAAGGCAATCCATGGAGCATCCGGTCATTCGATATTCAATCAGGCAAAACAAAAGAGTTGTGGAAAGCGTCTGCCGGAAAGGGAAGTGTTTTTCTATATGATATTCCTGTTGAAGAAAACTTGCTTTGGTGGTGTGCAGGTGATCAACTTATTTTTCCCTATGAAAAAGATGGCTGGCAGCATTTATATTTATTAAATATTAATACTGGGGTATCCAAAATACTTACTCCAGGAGATGGTGAAATAGAAAATGTAACTCTTTCTGACGATCGCAAAACAATTTATTACACAACAAATATTTCAGATATCAATCGGCGGCACATTTGGAAATTATCGGTTGCTGATTCCAAAACAGAACAACTGACAAAAGGAAATGAAATAGAATGGAGCCCGGTCATTATTAACGATGGCATTGCTATACTTCATTCTTCAGCAACAAAACCCGGCTGGCCTGCAATCGTAAAAAATAATTCAGTAAATGATATTGCAAAAGATTTTTTTCCCAAAGATTTCCCGTCCACATTGATCACACCGCAATTTGTTACAATGAAAGCAACCGATGGGATGAATGCCTATGGTGATCTTTTTTTACCGCCGAATCATAAGCCTGGCGATAAACATCCTGCCATAATTTTTATACATGGTGGATCAAGAAGACAAATGCTTTTGGGTTTTCATTATAGTCTATATTATTCAAATGCCTATGCCCTTAATCAATATTTTGCAAGCAAGGGTTATGTTGTGTTGTCATTAAATTATCGAAGTGGTATTGGCTATGGTTTTGAATTCAGAGAAGCATTGAATTATGGAGCAGCGGGAGCCAGCGAAGTAAAGGATTTAATTGGAGCTGGGTTGTATTTAAAAAACCGGGCAGATGTAGATGCAACTAAAATTGCATTATGGGGTGGCTCCTATGGCGGTTATCTTACAGCACATGGATTGGCGCAAGCTTCCAGTCTTTTTGCCTGTGGTGTAGATATTCACGGAGTGCATAACTGGAATACAGAAATACCAACATTTGCCCCATGGTATGATCATGCAAAATTTCCTGCGATCGCCAAAAGGGCACTGGAGTCATCACCCGTTTATTATATAAAAGGATGGAAGAACCCGGTACTGATGATACATGGTGATGATGACCGCAATGTGCCATTTAGTGAATCCGTAAATATGGCGGAAATGCTAAGGAAACAGGGAGTACATGTAGAGCAATTGGTGTTGCCGGATGAAGTGCATAGTTTTTTACTGTACAGCAATTGGGTAAAAGCATATACAGCAACTTTTGAATTTGTAGAAAGACAATTCAATAAATATTAGCAATGGAAGTACATCATCATGCACATACTTCACGAAAAAAATGGACCCATTATTTCTGGGAGTTCCTGATGTTGTTCCTTGCTGTGTTCTGTGGATTTCTTGCTGAGTACCAATTAGAACATAAAATAGAAAAAGATAGAGAAAAACAATACATAAGATCCTTTGAAGAAGACCTGGATAATGATATTTTGGATTTTGACGGGCAAATAAGTCTTTGCCAGGTTTATGTAAATGCGGCAGACTCTCTCACCTTATTGCTTGAGCACTCACAAAAGGAAAAGTTTGCCGGAGATATTTATTATTTTTTTCGTTTTATCCATCGCAGCCGTCCTTTTACAGTAAACGACAGAACAATTGTACAGCTGCGAAATGCAGGAGGTATGCGATTAGTTTCCAACAAAGGCGTTTCCGACAGTATGATCAACTATTATAAAGATGTGGATTTTGTCAAATGGCTCTTTGATGAGCAAACGGATTTAAAAAGGAGCTTACGGCCACAGTTCGGTAAAATTCTATCTGCCCGGGATTTCAGTAAGGTGATCAATGACAGAAACCAGGTGATCAGACCAACAGAAACTTTAAAATTAAAACCAGCGGATGAGGAATCGATCAACTCTTTGTTGCTGATCCTTGCCAATATAAAAGGGATGAACCAGGGAACGAGACTTCGACTGCTCGAGCTAAAAGAAAAAGCGGTTAAGATCAGAAAATATATTAATGAAGAATACCATTTGAAGTAAAGATAATTATGGAAGTACATGCACATTCACATACAGCAAGAAAAAAATGGACCCATTATTTCTGGGAGTTTCTCATGTTATTTCTTGCTGTATTCTGCGGTTTCCTTGCCGAGTATTATCTTGAACATACAATTGAACATAACAGGGAAAAACAATTTATTGAATCGCTTATAAGGGATATCGAAGCGGACACTGCACAATTATCAACCATAAAAACTTTTCGTCTTGCCCGAATACGTTCAATCGATTCACTAAGCAATTCTTTGGCTAAAAATACTTCAGCAACCATTTCCCTGGGCGGCATACAGTTATTGAGAGATGTGAGAGGTCATGTAGCCTTTTATCAGAATAGCGGAACGCTTGACCAATTAAAAAATGCCGGTGGGCTCAGGCTGATACGAATAAGGAAAGTTGTAGATTCCATCGAGGCATATGATCAGCAAATAAAAAAAATGGTGTTGCGTGATGCCTATGAAACAGAAGAAATGCGGTATACCGTAAGATTATCTTACAAGATGATTGATGGTATTGTGATTTCTGGCATTTATGCCGATACCAATTATTATAAGAACAATAGACTAAGAACTGAACTGTCAAAAACAATTCCATTCAACTCACAATATGCAGGTGAATACCTCAATAGCCTGGCAAACTATGGGTTTGGTGTCTTAAGTAATATGTGGTTGCAGGAAAACATCAGAAAAAAAGCTGAAAACCTGTTGATATTAATTAAAGATGAATACAATTTGAAATAAAAATATCATGGAAGTACATCATCATGCACATACTGCAAGAAAAAAATGGACCCATTATTTCTGGGAGTTCCTGATGTTGTTCCTTGCCGTGTTCTGTGGTTTCCTCGCAGAATACGCTTTAGAACATAAAATTGAAAAAGACAGGGAAAAGCAATTTATAAGTTCACTGGTGGATGATATTAATGCAGACATTATTCAATTAAATTCTGTTATTCAAAAAAGAGATGAGAAAATTCAACGTCTTGATTCATTAATTCTATTGATCAACTTACCCGATTTCGCAAACTACGGAAGCGATATTTATTTTAATGCGATCCATACTGCACGATTGGCGGATATCAAGTTTACTGCAAATGATGGAACTCTGTTGCAACTAAAAAATTCGGGGGGGTTACGATTGATCCGGAACCGCGCCGTAGTAGACAGCATTGCTCATTATGATGTAAGTGTACGCAACCTCGAGGAACTTGGTGAACAGGAAACGCTGATAGCTCACGACTATCGCACAATCGCTAAACGGGTTTTTAATTCCCTCGTTTTTGATAGAATGCTGGATGAAAATAATATCTCACACCGACCTCTGGGTAATCCTCCGCTTCTTGCTTTCAATAAGCAAGATCTCGGGGATCTGAATTTTGCTATTTACACGATAAAACTTATTGTCAAAGGCATGCGCAGGGATTCACGGAAATTATTACAACAAGCGACCAATTTATTAGCTACAATAAACAAGGCATATTCTCTTGAATAAAAAATTATGGAAGTACACCACCACCCTCACACAACACGACAAAAATGGAGACATTATTTCTGGGAATTCTTTATGTTGTTTCTTGCTGTTAGCGCAGGGTTTCTCGTAGAAAACCAACGAGAGCATTATGTAGAACATCAACGGGCAAGAATATATGCAACCAATCTTTATGATGAATTAAAAAAAGACACGACACAGTTAAATGACTTGTCTCGTAATCTGAAGTTCGTATCAAATAACCTTGATACCTTTTGCATGTTGGTTAAAGAAGATCATAAACAAAGCTTGACCAATGGGATGCTTTATTATTATAGCTCGTTTGTTACAAATGTTGAATACTTTTCCCCTAACAACACCACGATCGAACAACTCAGGAGTTCAGGAAATTTGCGCATAATGGGAAACAAGCTGGCGTATAAAATAAGTGAATATGATAGAAAAAACCGTGAACTGGAAAAAGAATACAGCTTGTCAAAAGTTGAGTTTTCAAAGATGGAAGACCTGCACTTTAAAGTTTTTGACATATATATTTCGGAGAAGATGCTTGGCGGACCAATTATAAAACCAAGAGACTCTGTTTTACGCCTCACTAACATTCCGGTCAATAATGAACCAGGATTAATGAACCAGTATACCGGGTGGTTGAAGTTTGAATCCGGTATATATAAATACCAGTCCGATCGCTATTTGACGCCATTAAAAAATTTGGCTATTGAATTACTTACAATTTTGAAAGAAGAATATCGCTTTAAATAATTTTTATGGAAGTACATGCACACTCACATACTCCGCGAAAAAAGTGGACACACTATCTCTGGGAGTTTATAATGTTATTCCTTGCAGTGTTTTGTGGTTTTATGGCAGAAAATTTAAGGGAACACGAAATCAATAAAGGGATAGAAAGGAACAATATAAAAAGTTTAGTAAGAAACCTACGGGAGGATAGCAGCCTTTTAGTTCGCTCTGTCAATGTCAATGAGGAAAGATTCAAATATCTCGATAGTCTTATTTATTTGAAGAATAAAAATATCCCCGATGATGCTTTTCAAAAGGAGTTTATTTTTTATATGTTAAAGCTGGGATACATCGATTATTTTATATCCAATCAGTCTACATTTAAACAAATGCAATCTTCCGGCACTTTACGGCTTATCAGTAGTCCAAGCGTATTAGATAGTATTTTAAATTACGAGAACAGTTATGAGGGGATCAAAAGACAGGAAGACAGGTGCTCATCATGGTGGAATAAGTCAATTGAACAGGTGTCTTCTATAATTGATCTTACTCCTTTAGCCCACATGGCGCCAACTGCATTAATGGAAATTAAGATCGGAGATCTTAAAAATATTGATGCCACAGACGTTTCAAAAAATTTACCCGCCCTTCGATCATATTATAACTGGAGAGTCAACGAAAGAATTTCTTTGGGCTATTATATTCAGTTTTTACATAGGCAGCTTTCTTATATTATAAGATTGATCCCTTTTTTACAAAAACATTATCACCTGAAATAAAAAGCTATGAAATATTTTTTACTGTTTCTTTTATTTGTTACCAACAATATTTTCTCGCAACAAGAAAAACTGGATTCACTATTTAACGCTCAAAAGCATTTTAGTGGAGTTGTATTAATTGCAGAAAATGGTAAACCGATCTATCAAAAGGCATTTGGGTACAGGGAATTTGTTGATCAAATCCCCTTGCAAACTTCAGACATCTTTGAACTGGCATCTGTTTCAAAACAATTCACAGCAATGATCATCATGATGCTGAAAGAGAAAGGCCTACTTAATTACGATGATTCGGTTAGTAAATATTTGCAGATACCATATAAAGGAATGACGATCCGAAATCTTCTTACTCATACAAGCGGCCTGCCCGATTACCAGGATATCATGGATAAATATTGGGATAAATCAAAAGTGGCCGGTAACTCTGATTGCATTGAGTATTTAAATAAATATGCACCGCCAAAGCATTTTGAACCGGGAGAAAAATATGAATATAGTAATACAGGTTACATGCTACTTGGAAGTATTGCAGAAAAAGCAAGTGGAAAAGACTTTATTGACCTATGTCGGAATTGGATCTTCAGAAAACTAAAAATGAAAAGCACCGATATAAGAACATTGGAAGAAAAGAAAGCAACTAGGAATTTTGCGATTGGGCATATTTATGTCGAAGAAAGGAATAAATGGGTTCGTGCCGATTCATTTCCATCTTCCAATTATACTATTTGGCTGGGGAATCGCAAAGGCCCTGGCCGGGTCAGTTCAACAGCTTCAGATCTGCTGAAATGGGACCAGGCATTATTTACAGAAAAACTGATCAAACAATCAACTTTACAAGAAGCGTTTACTCCAATGAAATTAAATGACGGAACTATTTCCAATTATGGTTTCGGTTGGGAAATAAAAAATGACCCTTCGTTTGGAAAGATTGTTCAGCATGACGGCGATAATCCCGGGTATAAGACTCAGATCATAAGATATATTGATAAAAAGAAAACGATAATCCTTTTGAATAATAATGCAACTAAAGATTTTGGTCTTATTCTAAAACGACTGGAAGAAATAATTAAATAAAAAATTATTCTTTTACACGTATCACTATGTTTATAGGTGTTAAGAAGCCATATGTGCTGGTTACCCGGAACAAATATTCGCCAACCTTTTCTGGGATAAGTCCAAAATCAAGTGTTTGTCCTACAGAAATTGGTTGGTTTAATGCTGGTTTTATTTTTTGTTGATAAGTAGGAAGATCGGCTCCATCTTTCGCAAGAAGCTTCCAGTTTACCGGCTTACCATTAAGCATGATTGAAGTTTCAATATCAACCCAACCCGCAGTGATATTAACTATCCGTAAATGATAGCCAATCCCTTTCTTCATATACAAAGTATCAGGTTGTTTTTTCCCATTTACAAATATTATCCCCGTTTTGTCTTCTCCAAATATTATTACTTTGTTTTTATCATTGTCATAATTTTCTTTCTTGTCTTTTACTATTATAGCACCGTACATACCAGCAAATAACTGCTGGTTGTGCATGTGGGTATGATAAATAAAAGTACCTGAACGCGGCGGTCTCATATGTACAACAAATGAATCGCCGGGCTGAATAATTGGTGCTAACATATTTTTAAAATTCCCCCAACCAGATACTCCATCAAAATAACTTTCAATTTCAAGTCCATGCCAGTGAATAGTAGTTGCATCTTTTAATTTGTTGATCACTTTTATGGCAACTGCTTCATCCCGGTTTAATACAATGGATGGTCCCGGGATACTTACTTTATCATCTGATGTTTGATCTCCTTCTAATAAAATAAATCCATTTCCTGTTGTGGAATCACACCAGTTGGGTTTTTCTTTTACTATTAATGTAAGATTTCGCTCTTTGATCTTTTCAAACTTTTCCAGTTTCCAGTTTTTACCCGAGGGTAATATTTGCAATCCCATAATAAGTCCGCCCATTCCACTTGTTACATGTGCATGCAGATCTTTTGGATCCATTTCTTCCATCTTAGGGACCTTTCGCAAAAAAGATTCAGGCAAAATATGAAAGATCGTATGGCAATGAAATAACCAATTGCCTGGTTTTTCCGGTACCCAATGCATCGACATAGTTTCGCCGGGATTCAATAATTCTGTTACTGCTTTATGAATACTTTCTTTATCCGAGGCAGAATCCTTATATAAATTTCCATGACTATTTACAGTATAATAAAACCCATGCAGGTGCATTGGGTGCTGTTGGTTACTTGCATTGATCACTTTCCAGTTTACTTCTTCTGCCTGGTTATAAGTAAGCCTCTCTGTAAATGGCCATGTCAAACCATTAATAGAAGCTTGTTCATTCATAGTACTATCGAATTTTATATTACTATTCCAAAGGCTTATCAGCATGATCCTTTCTTTAGGATCAGGAATGCTACCAGCAGGATCAATAATAAAAGCACCGAACAACTGGCTGTCTGTGAAGTGAGGAAGTACCAACCCAAAAAAATCTATTTTATCACTGGCTGATGCACGATAAAAGTAAGTACCCGGTTGCCCGGCTTTAAATGTTGCCTCATACGTTGCACCGGGTTGAATAATGGTGCTATCTCCGGCAATAGAAGGTCTTGAACTAAAGCCATGCAGTGTCATTGCAGTATCCAACTTATTTTGAATGGTTGCTTTGATGATGGTTCCTTCCGGTACCCGGATAACAGGTCCGGGTAATTGCAATGGCTTTCCTTTTTCTGCAAAAGCATAAACACGGATCCCTCCACCTTCATGTGTTTCAGGAAACCACATTCCTTCTCTTGCTTCAAGTTCTATTGTAAGAACTCCATCTTTTAAAACACCGGCTGATCGTTTATTATCATTTGTAAAAATTTCTTCTGTGCCGGGAGGTGTTGGAAAGAATTGTTTTTCTGGAGCACAGCCTATTGCTTTTACCTGTGAAGCGTTGGGGCTTTCAGCAAAATAGTTATTAGTAGTAGCATCGGAAAGCAATACAGTCTGTGATTTACTGAATGCAATTAGAACCAATACTATGACCAAAAAGGTGGTTAGGCCAAGTAGCTTGTTCAAGTACAAAAGATATGCTTTTATTCCAAGCAGGGCTGAGATTTCTTATTCATTTTTTTTAGCAACCTCTTGTATCTCGTAATACTGTATCAATGGTGGATTCTCAGGGGACATTGTAAAGAATATTTCAATATTTGTTTTTTCTCCTTCAATTATAAATGAGCCACGCAGTTGATTTTCTGGCTTTACCTCTTTTACTGAAATAATTTTACCTGCTTTTGCATACAACTCTCTTGCATATTTTTTCAATGTATCAATTGGATAATCAGGGAAAAAGTTTTCTGCAAAAATTCCGCTTTGTTGCGCATTATCCCAATCGGGTAATAGTTTCACCAGCTCATTTTTTCTTTGCTCTAAAATTTTTGAAGCCGGCAACTGCCTGGGTTTTAATTGCGCAGTTTTGACGATCGTATCAAGCAACCTTAGGTTTGCAAAACCCATTGGGGCATAAGTGCAATTGGCAAATGATACGATCCCAATTCCATAATCAGGCATTATTCTCCAATTACTGCCGAAGCCGGGTAAGCCACCACTGTGGGAAATATAAGTTTTACCATCACAATCTTTCATCCAGCCTAAACCATAACAATAGGCCCCGGTTATCGGGCAGGTTCTTCCATCAGGATATTTATAATTCGGATTAAAAACATTCCATCTCCACGGGTGATGCATTTCTCTTACTGAACTTCTTTTTACTGGTCCATCATCAGGAGCGTTATTCGGCGGCCATGCTGAAAGATGAAGAGCCATATAATTTGCAAATTCATCAATAGATGAGATCATGGCTCCCATAGAACCCCAGCTTCCATCTTTTGTATCGTGTAAAAGCGTTTCTTCATTCCATTTTTCATTTAACCAACGATAGCCGTGTGCTAATTTATCGGGGGCAACATCAGCATATTCATAAGTTGTTGTTGTCATGCCCAATGGTTCCCAGATATTTTTTTTGATATAATCCTGGTATCGCATTCCTGAAACAGATGTGATAATTTTCCCCAACAATGCAAAACCAAGATTGCTGTATTCATAAGCAATACCCGGTGGATTGCTAAAAGAAATTTGTTTGCCAATAAATTCAAGCAGGTCTTTATCTGTATCGGCAAGTTGACGATCACCCCAGGGATTATCTTCAGGAAATCCTGCGCTATGTGACATGAGATGGCGAACCGTGATATGCGGTGCATCAGCTGTCGGATATTTTAAATTTTTTAATTCAGGTATGTATAAATAAGCGGGGTCATCCAAATTCAATTTTCCTTCATCACGAAGTTTGAGTATAGCCATAGCGGCAAAACTTTTACTCATGCTTGCAATACGAAATAAAGAAGATGAGGTAACAGGAATTTTCTTTTCAATATCTGTATAACCAATATTCCCTTTGTAAACTAATTTACCATCTACTACTAATCCGTAAGCAACTCCGGGTAAATGGTTAGCATCTGCATAGTCTTTAAAGACCTTATCAATAATGGGAAAAGCCTGCATTATCTTTTCCATACGACCGGCATCGGTAAATGTTGCCGGTTGATAGGTCGAATCAAAATTTACTTTAGTAATTGTATTTGTCTTACTGGCGGTTTGACTTTGATCACAGGAAGCTAATGCAGCTGTAATGAGTAGCAGTGATAAAATTTTATTCATTTAGAAAGTTATTAGCGATGTATTTTTCACGAACCTTATCGAGCATTGCCTTGATCCTTGGATCATCGTCCACTCCTCTCATCATCGGTAACTCCAGCACATAATTGAATGGTCCCATTTCTTCACCAATGCATTTCTTCATATAATAAAACACCTTGTCAAAATCTCTTAATGACCACCATACCATCATCAGGTCCCCATCGATCACTGCTTCGGGTTCTTCGGCCTGTCTTTGTTCAAGCTTCTTAATTATTTCGAGTGTTTTTTCTCTTTCACCAAGTCTGCCATATGCAAAACCAAGCGGCGCCAATCCTTTCAGCGGATGATTAGTCAGTCGATGAATTTCTTTAAAATACTCGAGAGCCTTTTCCCAATCTCCTTTCAATCCATAACACCAGCCTTTTGTTTCAAGAGCTATTCTCATTTGCGGGTTCATTTCCAGTAACCGGTCAGCAATACGCATTGCATCGTCATATTGCAGGTTCATTATATAGGCTTCGGCGAGCAAATGATTAAGATGCGGAGCAAGCGGATCGGCTTCAGAAGCCTTTTCCAAAACTTTTATGGCTTTATGTTTTTGCCCAACAACTATATAGAATAGACCCAGCACATCATGTGCTTCGGAATGGGCAGGGCTTAGTTGTATTGCCCTTTGTAATGAATCAAAGGCAGCTTTTGGATCCCATTTATAAAACATATGAGCATTCGCTTTTGCCAAATGGCTTTCAGCGATCTTGTCGTTAAGCTGCAAGGCTCTCTCACTGTATTCATTTACTATCTTAAACGCTTTTTCCGGTTTTACTTGCCCGGTAGCACCAAGATAACTGTAAGTGCCGGCGATGTAAGCGTATGCTTCAGCATAATTTGGTTCGAGTTGAATAGCCTGCTCAAACAGATCAATTGCTTTAAGCATATCTGCCGGAGTGATCTTGCTTCGGAAATAAAGACCTTTTAAAAAAAGTGTATACGCTTCAATATTTTTTGTTGGTACTTTAACGAGCTGTTCAGTTTGCTCTGACAGCGAAAGATTCTCTCTGAGGCGGTTGGCAATAATACTGCTGATCTCATCCTGTACAACAAAAATATCAGTAAGGTCACGGTCATAATTCTCACTCCAGATATGATAACCATCTGCGGCATTGATCAGCTGTGTAGTAATGCGAACCCTATTACCTGCTTTCCTCACACTGCCTTCTAATATTTTATCGACGTTTAGTTTGATCGCTATTTCACGAACATCATCATGTTTACCTTTGAATGCAAATGCTGAAGTGCGGGAGGTAACCTGTAATCCATCCACTTTAGTCAGTGCATTTAATAACTCCTCGGTAATACCGTCGCTGAAATATTCATTTTCAGGATCTGCACTCATATTTACAAACGGTAAAACTGCAAGACGATTGGCAGGTTGTTTAGTTTTTCCTTTCAACTCTTCGCGGGAAGGAACCACAATACCATTATTTGCTATTGCGAAAAGATGAACTGGTTGTTTTACGTTTTTCAATTCGACAAAACCAAGGTCACGGGTTTTTATATCATTATGATTTTTTATTTCATCATATACTTTTTCTGAAATAAAAATACCACCGGGTACAGCCATTGATTCAATGCGTGACGCAAGATTAACACCATCACCAAAAATGGATTCATCTTCCATCACCACATCGCCGGTATGGATACCGATCCGTAATTCCACTTTTGGTTCTAATTGTAATTGCTGTTGAATAGAAATAGCGCAGCTCACACTATTAATAGCACTGTTGAAAATGCTAAGTGAACCATCTCCATAATTCTGCAGGACCTTTCCATCATGATTTGCAACAGCAGCATCCAATACTTCCCTGAAACGCTTTCTTTTCTGACGGGCAAGATGCTCATTATCCTGCATCAATGCAGTATAACCAGTCATATCAGCAAATAATATTGCAGCGAGCTGTCGCATAGCGTAAATGTAAGAAACACTCCGCTTACCTGATGGTGTAATTTTATAAGCTAAACAATAAAGATTGTAAGCGAACGCTAAGACATTCCCAATGTACCTGTTGAAGAGTTATTTTTTTTCAGTGGTTGTTTTTTCCAGTAAGTAAGACTTCTCCATAGCCATTCAAAAGGACCAAAAAGAAAATAATGGAGCCAGATGTGGCTCCATACAATTTCGATGATCCAAATGCCTGCTACCACAAAATAGATCTGGTATCTTTCCAACTGGCCGAAATAGCCGAATCCGATACCATAAAAAAAGATCCCACATAAAATTGACTGCATTAGGTAATTAGTAAATGCCATTTGCCCAACCGGACGCATTAAATTGAAAAGCCACTTGAACCAACCTGATTTATAAAGCAACATGATCAAACCAAAAAACCCGATCGATCGGAAGACTCTTGATATTTCATAAAATTCAAACTTGACATTCTTTATATAGTCGAATTTATTGAAATGATTATTGATAAGTGGTTGTAAACGATACCAGGATAAGACCAATCCTGCAAACAATCCAACTAAACACATTAACCAGTATATCTTGATAGGTGCGTTGCCGGTTAATATTCCATTTTTATAAAAAGCCATTCCAAGAAACATAAACAATATTATGTCCCAAAAAAAAGTAAAAAAACCTGTTGTCTCCATGTAAAAGCTCCTTTCACTTTGATATTTGTAAAGGTTTGCATAGTTCCCTCTAACATTTTGCAAACTTTTCTCCATTTCTTTTTTCCTGCTTTCCAGGGATGATCTTTCCCTAAAGGACATCATGGCTTTTAATTGGTCTTGGTGGATGGTACTTAGTGAGTTCTTTGTGGTATCAATTTTTGCAGCGATTTCCCCCTGGTGAATGGTAGCCTTATCTCTATAAAAATCGGCATTCTCACGTAATGTCATTAATAAAAGGCAAATACAGGCCGCTATCATTAATGCTCTTGGCGTCAATCTCCGGAATGCGAATAAAATCATTCCACAACATGCATATGGGAATAGGATCTCCCAGAACCATAACAATACATAAGCATGGATTAAACCAAAGACAAGTAGCCACAATTGCCTGCGAAAAAAATAATCAGTTGGCCAAAGACCGCCTTTTCTTTTTTCCTGGCGATCGAGAAATAAAATGATACCAGCTCCGAATAGAATAGAGAACAAAGCCCGCTGAGTTCCTTCTAATCCCCATTCAACAATAAACCAGACCTTTTGATTAATGGTGCCGATCTCATTCATTACGGCAAGATCACTGTGATATGCAGGCGCAGGCAACGCAAAACCTGTGATATTCATAAGCAATATTCCAAGTACTGCAATGCCACGAAGACTATCGAGTATTGTAATTCTTTCCTGTTGCGCTACAGGTGCGGCAAGAGTGGTGATTGGTTCGTTTATCATTAAGTTGGTTTTGGTGGTATTGATGAACCTGGTTGCTAGTAGTTAAGAGGGATTCAAAGGGAAAGAATAATGGCGCCACGATTTACAAGTTAGGAAAGCGGTGGGAATAAACAAGCCATCAGTTAATAAGAATAAATCTTAGATTAGTATATACATTTTACATTTCATTTAGCCTTCTATGGAAGTACATCATCATGCTCATACACCGAGAAAAAAATGGACACATTATTTCTGGGAATTTCTTATGCTGTTTCTCGCTGTGTTCTGTGGGTTTTTAGCAGAATATCAGCTCGAACATGTGATAGAACATCAAAGAGAAAAGCAGTTCATGAAATTAATGATTGCAGACCTTGAAAGCGATACCCTGGAAATTCGCTCCATTTCGAACGAAATTGATAAAAGATTGCAGAAAGTAGATTCTTTGCTTGTCTTTCTTACAACTCAGCTACTCCTGCAAGAAAATATTATCAGGGCTTATCACTACACATATCCGGTGCTTAACAATCTCACATTTAAATTTAACGACAGGACTGTCACACAGCTTAAAAATTCTGGTAATATGCGGATTATCAGGAACCAGAAAGTGAATGACGGGATCATTAGTTATTGGAATGAGATTGAAAAAATAAACCAGGCACATGATCGTCATACAGCGTATCGAACTAAGGGAAGAGATATGGAAACAAGAATTTTTAATACGGCAGAATTATATCTCAAAAACAAAAGCCCGGTAGATGTTAACAATGCGATCAGGTTAATAAATCCAGATCCACTACTGGTTAAAGAATATGCTAATGTCGTTGCTGCTGCCGGAGTCATGTTAAGATCTATTCAAAACCTTATTCAAAATCAGCTAACGATCGCAAAAGAGCTTATATTCTTAATAAAAAAAGAGTATCACCTGAACTAAAATATATGGAAGTACATGCACACTCACATACACCACGAAAAAAATGGACGCATTATTTCTGGGAATTTCTGATGTTATTCCTTGCTGTCACTCTTGGCTTTTTTGTTGAAAACCAACGGGAGCATTATATCGAGAACCAAAGAGCAAAACAGTATGCTTCATTCTTGCATAGCGATTTGATCAAGGAC
>JBIOVR010000451.1:0-4509 GCA_044867875.1 Chitinophagaceae bacterium | reverse complement strand
TTGCTCACCTGATTATAATTATTTATACCGATTTATTTTTATGGCAGTTTGTTTAGCCTTTAATACAATTATGCTTTATCCTTTTCAAAATAATTTATTCAGCAAATTGTCTTACTACCATTTAGATTTTTATGAATTACAAGCGGCACATTTTGCATTTGTAATTATTAATTGTACACTGGCTTTTAGTTTTTCAAAAACAAAAGGATATGAGTTTCTCGGACAGGTAAACATGCTGGCCTTGTCGGTTATTCTTTTACTTATACCATTAATGATCTTCCAAATTATTTTTGATTCAGAATGGTTGGCGACATTATGGCTTATTCTTACCGCAATGTTTATTTTTAAAGAATATCTAAGAAGGATGGAGTATGCCGGAGTTTTATCAAATAATAAGTGGATCGTAAGCATGAACTTGCTTAGCCTTATTAGCTTTATTTTATTCCTGTTTCATTAATCTATATTACAATGAAAAATAAAAAGATAATATTGGCAGGTGGCACTGGGTTCATGGGTCAGGAAATGACAAAATACTTTGGTAAAGAAAATAAAATAATTATTCTGACCCGTCAGGTGAATGAAAAAACAAATCGTAATGATTATAATTCATTATCAGTTGAAGAAATAAAAAACATACGTTATGTGAAATGGGATGGAAAAACTACCGGTGAATGGGCAATTGAAATGAATGATGCAGACCTGGTAATTAATCTCGCAGGGAAATCGGTTAACTGCCGATACAATGAAAAAAATAAAAAAGAAATATTTGATAGTCGCACAGATGCAGTAAAAGCAATTGGCCAATCTATTAATAAATGTAATCACCCTCCAACGCTTTGGATCAATGCATCATCTGCAACGATTTATCGTCATGCTATGGACAGGCCACAGGACGAATATACTGGTGAATTTCACGATGACTTCTCCGTCCAGGTTTGCAAACGTTGGGAAAAAACTTTTTATGATCAACAAACTCCACAAACGAGAAAGGTTGCTTTAAGAATGGCCATTACATTAGGCCCCGGCGGCATTTTAATTCCTTATTTTAATTTATTAAAATTCGGGTTAGGTGGTAAGCAAGCAAGCGGCAAACAAATGTATAGCTGGGTGCATATTGAAGATACCTGCCGGATGATCGAATGGATATATCATCATAAGGAGATCAATGGTACTTATAACTCCAGTTCTCCAAATCCTGTAACTAATGAAGAGTTTATGAGAGTATTCAGAAAAGTGACGGGCCATATTATCGGGTTGCCAGCTTATAAATGGATGTTACAAATAGGGGCACCATTAATAGGAACGGAAATCGAACTTATTTTAAAAAGTCGCTGGGTAGTCCCAACCAAAATTCTGGAAACAAGTTTTCAGTTCAAACATCCTTTATTGGAAGAAGCATTAATTGATATTATAAGTAAAGTACCACGGAAGCAATATCATCTTTTCTGATATTTGTTTTTTATATTTATAAAGATGAATGAAAGTAAAAAGACTCTTGTACTAGGCGCCTCCGATAATCCATCTCGCTACAGCTACCTTGCTGTTAATCGATTAAGAAGTCATGGACATCCTGTGGTTGCGATAGGTAAAAAAAATGCGATGGTAGCGGATGTTCCAATTGAAAAAGAAAAAAAAGACTGGAAGGATGTTGATACGGTCACCCTTTATTTAAATCCAACTCACCAGCAAAAATATTATGATTATATACTTTCACTGAAACCTAAGCGTATCATATTTAATCCCGGCGCTGAAAATGATGAGTTGGCAGATCTTGCAATCAAAAATGGAATTACTCCGGTAGAAGCCTGCACACTGGTGATGCTTAGCACCAATCAATATTGAAATTGATCAAAATGAAATAGTACTATTGATTAACCGTACTATTCCTTAATAAAAAAACATCCGATTTCCGGTAATATCGGATAATAAATAAAAAATAAACTTTAAGTAAAGCCGTTTAATTAATTGTCATCGTTCGCAGATTCCGTAACCCCACCTAAGACCACAACAGCATGCTGTTGTGTATCGATATATCCTATTTGAACTAAAAAATGTATCCAATGAAAAACCTTGTAAAGGGCATTATCTGCCTATCCTTATTTTTGATTTGCCAGCAATCTAATGCACAAACGCCACCGGTTAGAGAACCGGATATGAACCGCCCCTCACTTTTTCAAAATTTACCTAATAAAATCAGTTGTCGAATAAACGATCTTTCTGCTCTATTGGAATCGGAAACAGGCAAACCTGTTTCTTTTTCATTTGTCAACAATTTGAATTTCCAGGGAGTAGTTAGCTCTGTTGCATCAAAATCTGATAACTCGCTAAACAGTGTTGTTATCAGGTCAACAAATTTTCCCGGCGCTGCTTTATCATTTTCCAGGATCAAAAAAGAAGATGGAACTTTTTCTTATGTCGGTCTTATTATCAGCTTTCAGCATGGTGACGCATACGAGATCAATCTGGAAAATGGACAATACTATTTTGTAAAGAAAGGTTTTTATGATCTTGTAAATGAGTAAATTTTTTCATACGTCTATCCAATTATATCTATGATCCTATCCTTAAAATTCCTGCTATGAAAAATCTCTACAAATTCATCTTAATGATCTTTACCTTAACAGGCAATATCATTGCAAATTCACAGGTTACTAATCTTAATAGTTATCCAAGTGCTTCGAATGTGATATTGCTTGACTTTGATGGTCATACTGTATCCGGGACGATGTGGAATGTCAGCGGTCCATTTACATGCAATTCATCTGGTCTTAGTGACGCGGCCATTACCGAAATTTTTAACCGTGTAGCTGAAGACTATCGTCCATTTAATATTAATGTAACAACAAATGAAACTAAATACAACTCGGCTCCTTATAATAAAAGGATACGTGTAGTGATCACCACTTCACACGAATGGTATGGTACAGGGGCTGGTGGTGTTGCTTACATAAATTCATTTACATGGGGAACAAACGCTCCTTGTTTTGTTTTTTCAGCATTGCTTAGCTATAATATAAAGTATGTTGCGGAAGCAACGTCACATGAAGCGGGGCATACATTAGGTCTAAGACATCAAAGTTCTTACAATGCAAGTTGTGGGCTACTATCTGATTACAATTGGGGCCAAGGAACCGGTGAAATTGGCTGGGCTCCCATTATGGGTGCAGGATACAATCAAAATATGACTCTATGGAACAATGGGCCAAACTCACTGGGATGCGGTATTATTCAAGATGACCTTTCGGTTATTACAAACGCTACAAATGGTTTTGGATATCGTATAGATGATCATAGTGATGTATTTTCGACAGCTACTTCTGCCCCTTTTAATAGCAGTGGTCAGGCAATAATCAGTGGTGTGATCGAGAAAACTGATGATAAAGATCTTTTTAAAATTACAGTGCCGATATTTTCCAGGCTACAGTTGAATGCAATACCATATAATGTTGGTAGTGGTAACTCAGGTTCTGATCTTGATCTGCAGGTAGATTTTTTAGATGGTAGCTACGCTTCAATTGGTACTTATAATCCAGGAAATCTTCTTAGCTCTGTTATTGACACCTTCATCAATGCAGGTACCTACTATATGCGGATAGATGGCAAGGGAAATATTTATGCACCTGAATATGGTAGTCTTGGCTCCTATTCTTTGCAGGCTACTTATACAGATGCCGCCGTATTAGATATTCGTCGTCTTGAACTTCGTGGAAAACTTAATGGCGATATGCATACTTTAAGCTGGCTGATAGAAGCCGACAAACCTGTAATGAAGCAAGTGGTCGAAGTATCAAACAATGGTATAAACTTTACACCTCTCGATCAGCCAAATAATACTTTACGTACTTATAGCTACCATCCTCTTGATAACCGCCCTTTATTGTACCGTTTGCATATCACTCTTGATAATTTGAAAGAGTATTATTCAAATGTTATTGCTATACGTCAAGACAAAGCTTTGAAACCACAATTAGTTGGAAATACGATCTCTGGCAATAGCCTTACTATTAATAGCCCTGCTAATTATCATTACCAGATCATCGATCAAAGTGGAAGAATGCTTTCAAAAGGTGCTGTTGAAAAAGGATACAGCAGCCTAGGTTTAGGAAGCATAAATACCGGTATTTATATCATTCGTTTCACTGATGGAGAACAACAATGGAGTGAAAAATTCATTAAAAGGTAACCATTTCACAAAACAATAATCCGTACCCTTTTGGGATCTCGAGGTTTTTCTATAATTTAGAAAAACCTCTTTTTATATGCGTTGGAGAAAATTCAATGGAGAACCGATAGAGATCCCTATCCTTGAAGCTGTAGAAAATGCAATCAAGCGGGAAACTGAAAAAGGTTATCGCCTTAAAGTATGTATTGGCACCGATTCTCAAGTAAAAGGAAAAGAAACTGAATTTGCAACTGTAATTGTTTTTCTACGGGAAGGGCATGGCGGCTTTATGTTCATTCACAATGAAAAAACAAAACAACAATTCACTATTAAAGAAAGAATGCTGT
>JBIOVR010000450.1:0-4612 GCA_044867875.1 Chitinophagaceae bacterium | reverse complement strand
GGATATATTGAATTTGTAAAAGAAGAAAAATATGTGGAGATACTCTACTTTGGATTAATGCCGGCTTTTATTGGACAAGGATATGGTAAATATTTTTTACAATGGGTAATTGCGAAAGCGTGGAGCTATAAACCGGAATGGATTCAATTAAATACCTGCACTCTTGATCACCCTAATGCTTTAGGAACGTATAAAAAAGCTGGCTTTACAGAAGTAAGAACAGAAACACACCAACGTAGAGTACTGGCTTAGCATTCCTATTTATGCAACTGTTTTGTTATTTTTTTCTTCTATTCATCACAACTTTAAAACCGGCAATAAATTTGATGATATAGCAAAATAAATAATTGACAGTAAAAATGAAAAAACAACCTTCTCTTATTTTTTGTATCCTGATGGATATTATCGGCTATGCCACGTATGCGATCCCGGGTCTGGGTGAGTTTGCCGATATTTTATGGGCGCCAATATCTTCTATAATCTTCATGAGAACATTTGGTGGATGGAAAGGAGCATTAGGTGGTGTTGGTAATTTTATAGAAGAAATATTACCCGGCATGGACTTTATCCCAAGTTTTACCATCATGTGGTTTATTCAGAATACGCAAAAAAAGAATAACGTTGCAGCCGTTAAAACATTGAGATAATATATCTATTTGAATTCGCCGCTGTCTACATCGTGGATAAAGTTTATCACTCCATCCATAAACACTTTCTGATCATCATACATGGCAAGATGACTTCCATTTGGACAATATAGATAGCGGCCTTTTTGTACAAGCTTACTTTGTTCTTCCATTGCTTTTGGATCCATTGTGTCATGCTTTGCGCCGATCATCAGCGTTGGAATTCTAATTTCTTTTAGCCGGTCTTTTACATCCCAATTTGCAAGATTACCGCCAATACGGAACTCAGATGGGCCTTGCATCATTACATAAATTGTTTGATTTGTACTCGCAAAAGACCGGGTAACAGGTTCAGGCCATGGAACTACGCGGCATAAATGTTCATTATAAAAATTTGGAATTAGCAATTCCATATATTTTGGATTACCAAAATCTTTTTTTGCTTCAATTTCTTTAACCCCTGCAAGTACTTTCGGATCCATTTGTTTGGATAAAACATCTTCCGCATATTTACCATATTCAGGGCAGCTTGCCATCATATTCGCGACTATAAGGCTCTTCATATTATTCTGATACTTCAAAGCATATTGCATTCCGAGAATACCGCCCCATGAATTTCCGAGTATATAGAAATTAGTTGAATCAGCGCCGATAGCCTGGCGAACTTGTTCTACTTCTTCTACAAAACGACCAAGCACCCATAAACTCGTATCAGCTGGTTTATCGGAATTACCGCAACCGAGTTGATCATATTCATAAAACTCAAAGCCTTCCTTTGGGAAAAAACTCTCGAATACTTCCATGTATTGGTGCGTAGATGCCGGGCCTCCATGAAGCAATAAAACTTTTATGCGTGGATTATTGCCGATTCTTTTTGTCCATACTTTAAATTCACCAGCCGGGGTTTTTACCGGGATCATTTTTATCCCTCCCATTTGCACTCCAGAATCACCATAATTGAAGTATTCATATAAATGTATATCTGCACCGCCTGGGCTTGTAGTACTTGCTGTATTGGTTGGCTGATCGCAGGAAAAAATAATAGAAGATAAAGCGACAAAAAAGAAAAGCTTTCTCATGTGTTAGTTTTTGAATCGAAAAGGTAATGATTTTATTTATGTAATTTACCTTACCAAAAAATACTGATATGAGATTTTTATCACTACTGCTTTTACTGCCTTTTACAACAATTGCTCAAACTAAAAGCGATTCGCTACAGTTGATACAAAAAACTGCTGCTCTTTACGATCTTGAAATCAGTAATGCCGAAGCCGATTCTTTACTTGACAACCTGAATAATTACACACAGCTAATAAAAGGAATGCACAAGAATTTGCCGACAAATGACATACCCTACCCTTTTGCTTTCAACCCGGTTCCTTATGGTATTTTAAAACAAAGAATGAATCAAACGGTTTCGCTTCCTATTCGTGCAGATATAAGAATGCCAAAAAATAAAAATGATCTTGCTTTCTATTCAATTCCTGAATTAGCAGGATTGATAAAGTCAAAACAGATAACATCTGTTGAACTCACCAAATTTTTTATTGACAGATTAAAAAAATGGGGTGACACGTTGGAGAGTGTTATCTCACTTACTGAGGACACTGCAATGGCACAGGCAAGACGTGCCGATGAAGAAATTAAAAACGGGAAATACCGCGGCCTGCTACATGGCATTCCTTATGGCTTAAAAGATCTGTTTGCGGTGAAAGGATATAAAACAACCTGGGGAAGCACTCCTTATAAAGATCAGTATGTTGATGAAGATGCTTATGTATATAAAAGATTAAGAACTGCCGGTGCAGTGCTTTGTGCCAAACTATCTCTTGGTGCACTCGCTTTCAATAATAAATGGTTTGGCGGTGAAACAAAAAATCCATGGAACTTAAAACAAGGATCAAGTGGCTCATCAGCTGGCTCTGCTGCATCTGTTGTTGCAGGATTACTTCCATTCACGATCGGAACAGAAACATTGGGCTCAATTGTTTCTCCATCTACAAGATGTGGTGCTACTGGTTTACGACCAACATTTGGATCGATTAGTCGTTCCGGTGCCATGGTACTTTGCTGGAGTTTGGATAAAGCCGGGCCTATTTGCAGAAGTGCTGAAGATTGTGCTATTGTTTTTAATTATATACATGGAACTGATGGAAAAGATTATGGCTCGGTTGATAAAAATTTCAACTATGATGGTGTAGTTGACTTCAAAAAACTAAGAGTGGCTTATGCAGAAAACTATTTTAAAAGATTAACTGCGGATGCCCCTGAAAGAAAAGTATTGGAAATTTACAGATCATTAGGTTCAGATATAAAAGCTGTCGACTTTCCGGACTCATCCGTTTATCCAGTAAATCTTATCAGCATTATTTTAAATGCAGAAAGTGCCGCAGCCTTTGACGAATTAACAAGAACCAATCGCGATGACCTGATCGAAAGACAGGACAAAGGATTTTGGCCAAATAGTTTTCGTGCTGCAAGATTGATCCCTGCTGTAGAATACATTAATGCTAACCGCTATCGCTACAATCTTTGCAAAGTGGTAAATGATTTCATGAAAGATTATGATGTAGTGATCGTTCCGAGTTTTGCAGGGAGACAATTATCTATTACAAATCTTACTGGTCATCCTGTTGTTGTAATGCCAATGGGGTTTAATCAAAGTGGTTCGCCATTAAGTATAACTCTTATCGGCAATTTATATGATGAAGCAACAATACTTGCTGCTGCAAAAGTTTACCAGGATAAAACAGATCATAATAAAAAACATCCTGAGAAATTTAAAGAATGATAAGTAATTTAATCTCACAGATTAATTTTCTGAGTAAATCCGTGATTTCTGTGAGAAATAAAAAAAGTTGAAAATATTGATGCAGCACAAGTGTGCGAATCTTCCACTGGAAGATTCAAAGGCAACTGAAGCTAAATAGTAATAATAAAGCTGATACCATGACAAAAAAATTTCTTATTTAGTAAATCTTCACTAATAAAAGCATCGTCAAATCTAAGTTCCCCTTTAGGGGACAGGAGTATCCACATTTGTTAGTAAGTGGTAAACTAACCCACAGATGTTCAATGTTATAAATTTATTATGTTTGTAGCCATGGGTAATGATTCGAAGAAGATAAAAGTAGCGATCCTCGACCTTTATGAAGGCAAAGCCAATCAAGGTATGCGTTGTATACGTGAAATACTGAATAACTACAGCGAAGTTCACGATCTTGAATTGGCTTGGGATGAATTTGATGTGCGGCTTAAGAATGAAGTGCCGGATATGAGTTATGATATTTTTATTTCAAGCGGCGGACCTGGCTCACCGTTGGAAAGCCGTTACACCGAATGGGATGAATCATATTTTCGCTGGCTAAGTGAAGTGGAACGTTGGAATAATAATCCCGCTAATGAGCAGAAAAAATATGTATTGTTTATTTGTCATTCATTCCAATTAGCTTGTCGTCATTATAATGTTGGTATAGTCTGCAAGCGTCGTTCTACTGCATTTGGAGTTTTTCCTGTTCACATGCTGAGTGATGGTCTCGAGGAGCCTGTATTTGCAGGATTGAAAGATCCATTTTATAGTGTTGACAGTCGCGATTACCAGGTCATACAGCCTAATCATAATGTGATCGAAGAAATGGGCGCCAAAATTCTTTGCATAGAAAAGAATCGTCCGCATGTGCCGTATGAAAGAGCCATCATGGGAATTCGTTTTAATGATTATATGATCGGCACACAGTTTCACCCCGAAGCTGATGCAGTGGGTATGAGCATGCACCTGCAAACCGAAGACAAGAAAAAAACAGTGATCGAAGAACATGGTGAAGAAAAATGGGCAAGCATGCTAAAACATTTGAATGATCCTGATAAGATCATGTGGACATACACTCACGTACTTCCAAATTTCTTAAATCAATCTATTGAGCAGCTTCAGCCAGTGTTGGTTTAAGGTTTTTAGTTTGAAGTTTGATGTTGTTTACCAGCATTTG
>JBIOVR010000449.1:0-6696 GCA_044867875.1 Chitinophagaceae bacterium | reverse complement strand
TTAGCAGATCCTGGGTTTTTGTGTTTGGTTTTAGAGTAAGATCTTTTTTGTCTTCTGACTGTATTGGTTCTATTTCGGCTTTTCTGACTGTATCGGTTTTTGGTCTAACCACAACCGTATTCTTATTTGTTTTGGTAGAAGAATTGTTTTTATTCGGATTGGTTGGCGGCGGTTTTGTTGTGGTCTTCGTTGTTGAGTTATTGGTAGCCGGGTTTGTTTTTACCAGCGGCGGATTGTTATTTACAGGATTATTCTTTTTTCTTAAAAAGGGCTCAACATAAAAATCTGACGTGATGACCTTTCTTAAGATCATTTTACCGCCACCACAATCATCGCCTTTTCTTCTTCTTCCTATTGAATCTGTTCTTTCGATAACGCTGCTAAATGTGCCTTCCAGGAACTCTTCTTTGCCTGACCTTGCATAGGTGAGAAGACATTTTTGAATACAGGCCACACTTGCGAGTGACATTTTTACTTCTATTGTTTTTATTTCCTGGATCAATGCATTGCCGGAGGAATTTGAAAAGTTACCAGTCATCGAGCACTTACCGTAAAATTGTTTCTCCTTATAGGAGTAAGTAACACCGGATAATGTGTTGTTCGATTGTTCCATTTGTACCTCAAAACGGTACTGGTCGCCATCATCAGTAATAAAATATCCACGCCAAATGCCGGTTACATCCTGGGCAAATGACAAAAAAGAGAAAGCAGGTAAAAAGGTGAAAATGGTGAGTGCAAATCTTTTCATAATCCTTACTGTCACGATGTAAAGCTAACAAATAACTTTATTTATGTAAATCTGATATACAAACGGTTTGTTAATAAAAACTCTGGTTCGACTTCGCTAAATTTGCAGCCTCTTAAAAAGAACAATTTAATGATCAATATTACATTTCCTGATGGCGCGGTGCGGCAGTATGCTGAAGGTGCAACTGCAATGGACATTGCAAAATCAATTTCAGAAGGATTAGCGAGAAAAGTAATTGCTGCGGGAGTGAACGGCCAGGTATGGGATGCATCGAGACCAATAAATGCAGACGCAACCGTAAAGCTTTATACATGGAATGATGTGGAGGGGAAGAATACATTTTGGCATTCATCAGCCCACTTAATGGCGGAAGCGGTTGAAAATATGTTTCCCGGTGTAAAGTTTTGGGTTGGGCCACCGGTTGAAAACGGGTTTTATTATGATATGGATCTTGGCGATAAGAAGATAAGTGAAGAAGATCTTGCAGCAATTGAAAAAAAGATGAATGAGCTGGCAAAGAAAAATAGTCAATACATAAGAAAAGAGATAACGAAAGCCGATGCGCTAAGATATTTTACTGATAAAGGAGATGAGTACAAATTGGATCTGTTGCAAAATTTGAATGATGGCGAAATAACTTTTTATACACAAGGAAATTTTACAGATCTCTGCCGCGGACCTCATATTCCCAATACAAGTTTGATAAAAGCAATAAAGCTTACCAATATTGCCGGTGCTTACTGGAAAGGCGATGAAAAGAATAAACAGCTTACAAGATTATACGGTGTAACATTCCCATCGCAAAAAGAATTAGATGAATACCTGGCATTATTGGAAGAAGCAAAAAAAAGAGATCATAGAAAATTAGGCAAGGAGTTAGGCATTTATACAATGGATGATGATGTAGGCCAGGGATTGATCATGTGGATGCCAAATGGTACAGTGATAATAGAAGAGTTGGAGAAGCTTGCAAAAGAAACCGAAAACGAGGGAGGTTATAAAAGAGTGGTGACTCCTCACATTGCTAAAGAAAGCATGTATCTCACCAGTGGTCACCTCCCATATTACGCTGATAGTATGTATCCGCCCATGGAAATGGAAGGGGAGAAGTATTATCTCAAATCAATGAATTGCCCGCATCATCATAAGATCTATGCTGCTGAGCCAAAAAGCTACAGAGATCTTCCTTATCGTATTGCAGAGTATGGAACAGTGTATAGATATGAGCAGAGTGGGGAGTTGTTTGGACTAATGAGAGTTCGTTGTCTTCATATGAATGATGCACATATCTATTGTACTAAAGCGCAGTTTGAAGAAGAATTCAGAGCAGTAAATGAAATGTACCTGAAGTATTTTAAAATATTCGGTATTGATAAATACGTAATGAGATTATCATTGCACAGTGCGGATAAGCTTGGAAAGAAGTATGTAAATGAGCCACAACTTTGGATTGAAACAGAACAGATGGTAAGACAGGTGCTTATTAATTCTAAAATCCCATTTGTTGAAGTGCAGGACGAAGCCGCTTTTTACGGGCCCAAAATTGATGTACAAATATGGAGTGTGATCGGCCGGGAATTCACTTTGGCTACTAACCAGGTTGACTTCTCTCAGGGCCGCAGTTTTAAGTTAGAATACACTACACCAGACAATCAAACTGAAACTCCATTAATTATTCATCGGGCACCCTTGGGAACCCATGAAAGATTTATCGGATTCCTGCTTGAGCATTATGCTGGCAAATTACCGGTATGGCTGGCACCGGTCCAGGTAAAAGTGCTGCCGATCAGTGATAAGTTTTTGGATTATGCAAAGAGTGTAGCAGATAAACTGAAAAAATCAGATATTCGTGCAGAGGTTGATGACCGTAACGAAAAAATAGGAAAGAAGATTCGTGATACTGAATTAATGAGAGTACCTTATATGCTGGTGGTTGGTGAAAAAGAAATGAATGAAAATAAAGTGGCAGTAAGAAGGCAGGGCAAAGGAGATCTGGGTGTGAAAGGAGTGGATGATTTTGTAAATGAGATCACAGTTGAGTTTGAAGAACGAAAAGCTGAATAGCGAACAGAAAGTAAAAGAGTGCGACGCAACAAAAGATAAATAGTGTTATTGTCGCCGATAACATAAAAACAATTATTAACTAAACAATTTAAATGGCAGTACAACAAGGAGGATTCAAACCTGGTGGTGGATTTAATAAACCCGGCGGTGGTGGTGGATTCAGCAAACCAAGTGGCGGCGGTGGTTTCAACAAAGGTGGTTTCAGAGGAAGATTTGTTCCTCGTAAAGAAGCCGAACATCGCATCAACAATTTTATAAGAGTACCACAAGTAAGACTTGTAGGAGAAAATGTAGAAGTGGGAGTTTATAATACGCAGGATGCATTGCGTATGGCGCAAGATCAACAGCTTGACCTTGTGGAAATTTCTCCAACGGCAGATCCGCCGGTATGTAAGATCATTGACTACAATAAATTCCTTTACGATAAGAAGAAGAAGGAAAAGGAAATGAAGGCCAAGAGCAAAACGGCCGAACTAAAAGAAATTCGTTTTACTCCAAATACTGATGACCACGATTTTGATTTCAAAGCAAAACATGCTGAGAATTTTTTGAAGGATGGCAATAAGGTAAAAGCCTATGTACAATTCAAGGGCCGTGCTATTCAATTCCAGGAAAGAGGTCAGCTACTTCTTTTAAAATTTGCCGAACGCCTGAATGAGTTTGGGACATTGGAAAGCATGCCAAAGATGGAAGGTCGTCGTATGCTTGCAATGTTTGCTCCAAAGGGCAAGAAAAAATCTTAAGGTAACTAGGATTTAAGATCAACTTTTAAAATTATTGAATGGATATCGAGATACTTCGTTCAATCTGTTTGTCATTCCCGGCAGTGACGGAAGAGGTGAAGTGGGGAAATGACCTTTGCTTTTGCATTGGTGAAAAGATGTTTTGTGTTACAAGTCTTGAACCTCCCCACACATTTTCTTTTAAAGTGACCGATGCAGAGTTTGATGAATTATCAGGCTCAGAAGGATTTAAACCAGCACCTTATTTGGCCCGTGCAAAATGGGTGTTTGTCACTGATCCTTCGAAACTTAGCAAGAAGGACTTGAAAAACTATTTGCAACAGAGTTATGACCTGATACAGGCTAAGATCACCAAAAAACAACGGAAAGATCTCGGCATTGAATAGGCTTGACTTTTTTTAAACTTGCACTTGCCAGAACAGCATTCTGCCCTATCTTTGCGACCCCGAAATCAAATCATTAGTTCTTCCTGATTTTGGGACTGATTCCTGAAGAGGTTCAACAAGATTTCGCCTTGTGGCGGAACACCTCAAGGGTTAATTTAAAAAGCATTTATAATGCCTAAGGTAAAAACAAACTCCAGCGCCAAAAAACGCTTCAAAGTGACAGGCACTGGAAAGATCACTCATCAAAAGAGTTTTAAGCGTCACATTCTTACTAAAAAATCTAAAAAACGTAAAAGAGCACTTGGTCATGATGGGATCGTTGACAAATCCAACATGAACTTTGTAAAACGTTTATTGCGTTTGAAGTAATTAAATCTAAACTTTTAACTCTAAAATTATTAAGATATGCCTCGTTCAGTAAACTCTGCAGCAAGTAAGGCCCGCAGAAAAAGAATATTAAAGCAAGCCAAAGGTTATTATGGCAAAAGAAAAAACGTTCTTACTGTTGCTAAGAACGTAGTTGAAAAAGGGATGACCTATATGTTTGTAGGTCGTAAGTTGAAGAAAAGAAATTATCGTCAATTGTGGATTGCCCGTATCAATGCGGCAGTTCGTGAAGAAGGAATGACTTATTCTGAGTTCATCAACAAACTTCAGAAGAAAGGAATTGAGCTTGACCGTAAGGTTCTTGCTGACCTGGCGATGAACAATCCTGAGACATTTAAGAACCTCGTTGCACAGGTAAAATAAATTGGAACTATCCAAATTGAAGCCGGCTATGAATATTCGTAGCCGGCTTTTTGTTTTTTGTTCATCCAATCTTATACTTTTGTTGCCGCTAAAGAATTTTGAACACCTATAACCCATTGAGTTTTTAATGAACAACACCTACCTCGATCTTGTAAAACAAACTTTCAACTTTCCACAGGAAGGATTGGAAGTAGAAGATGGAAATTTTTATTTCAACGGGCTTGACATGAAGGCGCTGATCGCCAAGTATGGTACGCCAATGAAATTAACCTATCTCCCCAAAATTGGTTTTCAGATCAAGAAAGCAAAGAACTTATTTGCTGCTGCAATTAAGAAACACAAGTACGAGGGAAAATATAATTATTGCTATTGTACAAAAAGTTCACATTTCAGTTTCATCGTTGAAGAAGCATTGAAACATGATATCCATCTAGAAACTTCTTATGCTTATGATATCGAGATCATTAAAAAATTATATGAGAAGAAAAAGATCACGAAGGATATAAATATTATTTGCAATGGCTATAAGCAAAAAAATTATACAAGAAGAATTGCCAACTTATTGAATACAGGTTTTACCAACGTGATACCAGTATTAGACAACAAAGAAGAGTTAAGAGAATATGCCAAAACGGTAAAGGTTCCTTTTAAAGTGGGTATCAGGGTAGCGGCCGAAGAAGAGCCAACTTTTCCTTTTTATACTTCACGACTTGGCATTCGGGCAAAAGACATCTTGGAATTTTATGTTGACAGGATCGAAGGATATGAAAGCAAATTCCAATTAAAGATGTTACACATCTTTTTAAACAAAGGGATTAAGGATGATATTTATTATTGGATTGAGTTAAATAAGATCATTAACCTTTATTGCCAGTTAAAAAAGATATGTCCTGAACTTGATTCAATAAATATTGGTGGCGGATTTCCAATCAAACACTCTCTTGGATTCGAGTATAAATATGATTTCATGATCAATGAGATTGTTCGCAATATCAAAACTGCCTGTAAAAAAGCAAAAGTTCCAATGCCTCATATTTTTACAGAGTTTGGCAGTTTTACTGTCGGCGAAAGCATGGCGCATATTTTCAGTGTGATCGGTGAAAAAGTACAGAACGACCGGGAAACATGGTATATGATCGATTCATCATTTATTACAACATTGCCTGATACATGGGGGATCGGTGAGAAATTTTTGATGCTGCCAATAAATAAATGGGACCAGGAATATCACCGGGTGGTATTAGGAGGCATTACATGCGATAGTCATGATTATTATGATTCAGAAGAACACATCAATGAGGTGTTTCTTCCGAAGATCACAAATGGTGAACCGCTTTATGTTGGATTTTTTCATACTGGTGCTTACCAGGATCAGATCAGCGGGTATGGAGGAATTAAACACTGTCTTATTCCTTCGCCTAAACATGTAATAGTGGGCTATGATAAAAATGGTAAGTTGACAGACTGGTTATATGCTAAACAACAAACCGCTCAAAGCATGCTGAAGATATTAGGGTATAAATAAAAGAGGTCCTTTCTTCCAAACTCACGGTTACAAAATCACCAAAAAGACATCGTATCATGCAATTCATGGTTAGGCATGAAAGGACCTGGTATTCTAAAAGAACTTATTGTCGAACTCTTTTATTTCTTGCTCCACGTTTCGTCGCATCTATAGGTTGATTTCTAACTATCGTTTTATTTTCAATAACAGTTGCTTCAGTTTTGGTTGTAGTGTCTTTCGATAATTCGGCTTTTTCTGTTTCTTTGATTTCTTTGCTTGCAAAATCTTTCAAGTCTATACTGTCAGACGCATTTTCGCTATCAAACTGCATAAACTTTAATGCAGTGGCAGTTGAATCAGCGCTTTTTTGAGGCGTGGTTGGTTTGAATACTCTTGTTGAATATTCTTTTGCAACTTCACAACTGGCCGCTGATGCTACCAGTAAAAGAATAGCGACGACTTGTAAGGCACCTGCTGATTTCATGGCGTTGAGTTTATAAG
>JBIOVR010000448.1:0-4362 GCA_044867875.1 Chitinophagaceae bacterium | reverse complement strand
TAAATGGTCTTGTTTTGAGATTTTTCTGTTTTTAAATGCAGGGCGATCTGCTGAAAATAGGGTTTATCGAATTCTGATTTAAGAATTTCCTTCCAATGTGGCTCTATTTTTACATTCATCAGTGATTTGCTTTGGGGCACAAACATAAAAAACTTATTTTTGCCGCCATTCTAAAAAATGGTCTAGTTCTTATCTGATTTTTGGTCCGGTAGCTCAGTTGAATAGAGCAATTGCCTTCTAAGCAATAGGTCATTGGTTTGAATCCAATCCGGATCACAAAGGTCCCGCAAATGCGGGACTTTTTCATTTACTTTTGAGGCTAACTTCATTTCTATGCCCGAAAAATTTAATTACGGAATTGATACACTGACTATCGGAAATGCAATTGCACTTGCAAATGGAAAACTAAAAGGCGTAATTAATGCTGACGCATCAAAAAAAATACATGAGTCTCACGATCACGTTAAACAGATAATAGAAAATAATAAAACTGTTTACGGCATTAATACAGGCTTTGGCATTTTAGCAAATACAAAAATTTCGGAAGCAGATACGGCAACACTTCAATATAAAATTTTACAAAGTCATAGCGTAGGGGTGGGAGATCCAATTCCGGTTGAAGTTGCTAAGTTGATGATGATAACAAAAGTGCATGCATTAGCACAAGGTTATAGTGGCATACAGTTATCAACTATTGAAAGAATAATATGGCATATTGAAAATGATGTGATACCGATAGTGCCTGAAAAGGGTAGTGTAGGTGCAAGCGGAGACCTGGCTCCATTGGCACATTTATTTTTACCGTTGATCGGCTTGGGTGAGTGTTATTATAAAGGTGAAAGAAAAAATACATCTGAAATTTTTAAAAAAGAAAAGATCAAGTCGATCTCGCTTGGACCCAAAGAAGGATTAGCACTTATCAACGGCACTCAATTCATTTTATCGTTTGCCGCAAAAGCAGTGCAGCGAATGCATAATTGTTTAGAGGCCGCAGATATTATTGGTGCAATGAGTTTAGAAGCATTAACTGGTACAAAGGCTCCTTTTGATGAACGCTTACATGATCTGCGACCATTTCAAGGAAATAAATTAGTAGCGCAACGATTAAGATTGTTACTAAAAGATTCCGCGATCATGCAAAGTCATGTTGATTGTGGCCGAGTGCAGGATCCTTACAGTTTGCGCTGCATGCCACAGGTACATGGTGCAAGTCGGAATGCCTGGCTTCATTTAAAAGAATTAACAGAAATAGAATTGAATGCTGTTACAGATAACCCAATTATTCTTGGCGCTGATGATACAATTAGTGGTGGTAATTTTCATGGACAGCCTTTGGCATTACCATTAGATTATGCATGTTTTGCGGCATCTGAATTAGGGAATATTTCTGATCGCCGTTGTTATTTATTATTGGAAGGCAAATGGGGATTACCAATGTTATTAATGAAAGATGTTGGGTTGAACAGTGGTTTTATGATCCCACAATACACAACAGCAGCACTGGTAACAGAAAATAAAACGTTATGCTTCCCTTCAAGTGCTGATAGTATTCCAACATCGTTGGGACAAGAAGATCATGTAAGCATGGGAAGCATTAGCGGGAGAAAACTAAATCGTGTTTTAGATAATCTTGAATTTATACTTGCTATTGAATTACTTTCTGCCTGCCAGGCAATTGAATTTCGTTCTCCGTTAAAAAGTTCTGAGCTTTTAGAATTTGCTCATGGGTATGTTCGTAAGTATGTCAGCTTCGCATCAGAGGATCGCATCTTTGCTGATGACATTAATAAAATTGCCGGCATCATTAAAAATTTTTCTTTTGTGGAGAGAGTGAATGAGTTTGCTTCCGGTAAGAATATTACGCTAAACGAGAATTTTAGTGTGTTTCATGTATAGCGACTCTTATCATGCCAGACGAAGGAGGCATCTTAAGGTCTACAATCATTAAGCGACATGTACATTTATAAACAACACCTTTATTTTGTTTATATCGTAACCAATCATGAAAAGACTGTCTTATACACCGGCGTAACTAACAATATATAGACTTGAATCCCGGTTAGCAGAACATTATTTCAACAAAGGAATTTCCAAAACTTTCGCCGGTAAATTTTATTGCTACAATCTTATTTACTTTGAAGAGTTTCAATATGTGAATGAAGCAATAGCAAGAGAAAAGGAATTTAAGGGGTGGAGTAGTGCAAAGAAAGAAACTCTTATTAAAACCAAAAATCCAGATTGGATGTTCCTTAATAAAAGTCTTTGTAATCATTGGCCGCCAAAGCAAAAACCAAATAGATTCTGAACTCCTTTCGAATTCGTAGCACCTGAGATGGCTCCTTCGTCTGGCATGACAAGACTCTAGTAGGTGGGAGAGCCATTAATGTGTTGAAATTGCGGTTAAATTTTCACAACACTCTCCAGCGCCAGGTTGATCATCGGTACTAATGCCTTCTCTCTTTCATCGGCAGAGATCTTTTCATGAGTGGGAATAATATCTGATACAGTAAGAATAGTTGCAGCAGATTTTTTTAAATACCGTGCATTAGCAAACAATGCAAATGCCTCCATCTCGGCTGCCAGGCATTTATATTTTTTTACAATGGCAGGTTTATCTTTTTCAGCACGATAAAAAACATCACCGGAATGAATTGGACCGCTCTTTAATTCAAGATTCAACTCAGCGCCAGTTTTATTAATAATATCAAATGCATCACCCTGGTGTTTAAAGCTATCTTTTTTATAGCCAAATGCACATTCAGCATAAGTAGATTCGCTGCAGGCTGTTTCAGCATTTATAAGGTCAAACAGGTTCATTTTTTTTGTATAAGCACCACAAGTGCCAATGCGGATGACGCAATCCGCTTCATACTCTGTAAATAATTCAAAAGAATAAATACCAATACTTGGGCAACCCATACCACTGGCTCCAACAGTTAATGGCTTATCCTTATAAGTACCGGTAAAAAAATAGATATTGCGGGTACTGCTCACCAATTTTACGTTCTGCAAAAAATTATCAGCAATATATTTTGCTCTTAAAGGATCACCGGCCAATAAAACGATCTTTTCAATTTCCCCAGGCTTTGCACTAATATGTATACTCATTTATAAACACTTTTATTGAAGATATTTATTTTGTCAGAGATTAACGATTTTTGCATTAATTATGAGTTATGAATGCTGAATGATGAATTAAGTAGCACGGACATTCATAACTCACAACTCAAAATTCATAATTCTAAGTTTATGTCAACACTCACTCAAACACGATACGATGCCATCAAATATAAAACTCCAATTGGAAACAAACTCAATTGCAAAGGTTGGATACAGGAAGCAGCATTAAGAATGTTACTGAACAATCTTAACCCCGAGGTAGCTGAGCGTCCCGATGAACTGATCGTATATGGCGGCAGGGGAAAAGCTGCAAGAAACTTTGAAGCACTCGATAACATTATTGCCGCATTAAAGGTTTTGGAGAATGATGAATCGTTACTGATACAATCCGGTAAACCTGTTGGTATTCTGAAAACACATAAAAATTCACCGAGAGTTTTAATAAGTAATAGTCAACTTGTACCTAACTGGGCCAATTGGAAACATTTTGATGAGCTTGAGAAAAAAGGATTGATGATGTATGGACAAATGACGGCAGGCAGTTGGATATATATCGGTTCACAGGGAATTGTACAGGGGACTTATGAAACATACGCAGCAATTGCGAATAAACATTTCAATGGAACACTAAAAGGAACATTGAATGTAACCGCAGGTCTCGGTGGTATGGGTGGTGCACAACCGTTGGCGATAACAATGAATGAGGGTGTTGCATTAATTGCCGAAGTAGAAGAATGGAGGATCAATAAAAGACTCGAGACAAAATATCTTGATGAAAAATATACTGACATTGATCAGGCGATCGATGCGGCATTAAAATACAGAGCCGAAGGAAAAGGAATAAGTATTGGTGTATTGTGTAATGCTGTTCATCTTTTACAAAGACTGATCGAAAGAAAAGTTATTCCGGATACACTCAGCGATCAAACCAGTGCACATGATCCCATGATCGGTTATATACCGCATACACTCAACAATGAACAGGCAAATGTGTTAAGAGAAAAAGATCCTGAAGAGTATTTGAAGTTAAGTTATGAAAGTATGTATCTACACGTAAAGTTGATGATCGATCTTATGCATAAAGGCGCTATAACGTTTGACTATGGTAACAATATCCGTGCAAGAGCGGATGAATACAAAAAGACTCTTGATCCCAAACTACAAACCATGGATTGCTTTTCTTTTCCCGGATTTGTACCAGCATATATACGGCCGTTATTCTGTGAAGGCAAAGGTCCTTTC
>JBIOVR010000447.1:0-16936 GCA_044867875.1 Chitinophagaceae bacterium | reverse complement strand
CTTATATACACCGGCATATCAAGAGAAAGTTGTCTTCCGGCAAAATCACTGTGAATGGCCATAATACTTTTCCATTTGGCAGCAGAGTCTGCGCCCTTTACCAGGCTAGTTGCGGCAATTGCTCCGGGATTCACCAGTGGATTAATTTCTTTTCCTTTTTGCATTTCCACAGCAACGATGGAATTAAATCGCATACCGGTGGCATCCACACCAATTTTATCCATAATAAACTTCGCTCCGTTTTCTTCAATTACACGTGCCATCGTAAACACTTTGGAAATAGACTGGATCGATACGGCGCTTTTCAGATCGCCTTTGGTGTATACCTGGCCATCCGTTGTTACGATCGCAATTCCATAAATGTTTGGATCAACGGTTGCCAACTCTTTGATGTAATCTGCATTCTTTCCTTCTTTCAGATCTTTGAATTTATTAAAAGCATCATTCAATGCTTTTTCTATTTGCTCTTTGGTTTGTGCTTTTAAAACCGGAGTACCGATAAAAGCAAGGAGTGTGAGGAGCAAAATTGCTTTCGAAATATTCTTTTTCATTTTCTTAATATTATTTTTTTAAAATGGTTAATGTTTCAAGAACTAGTTCTGTCCACCTTTTGGCTTAAAGAATGTAGTTGAGAAATTATATTTGAAAGAGAACTGGATCTTCTGAATATCTGCTTTAAAACCATCTTCTCCTTCCCGCTGGCCCCACTGAAATTCAACAGCTGCCATGGTATTTTTGACTGGAGTAGTACCAATAGTGAGCGAGGCATACTGGCCGGCTTTATAAGAAGTGGTGTGTGCCGCAGTTGCTGTGTTTTCTATAGAAACACTTGAGTAACCAAGAGATGTCCACCATGTAGGATTCCAGTTATGATCGATCCATGCCGTTATCCCGGTAACTGGCAAGGCTTTACCCTCAATAGGTTTGGATGGAACACCGGTATAAACAGTGCCGATGTCATTAGGCGCATCCTGCATATAATTTTCAATGCCTTCGCCATATACAATGTTACCTCTGAATACTGTGTTCTTTGTTAAATTGATCGCCGCACTCAAATTGGCTCCCCATCCCGTAGCGTTTCCACTAAGATCAGTGCCGCCTTTATTAACGCGGGTATCTGCCCATTTCAGTGGGCGAAAGATACCTGCCAATTGAACACTGCCCCATTTACCCCTTTTTTTAAAGTGTGCAGAAACATCAGGAGCGGAAAGTTTAGCTTTTACACTGTCCAGATTTATTAATGGATCTTCAGGGATCGAAATTGTTCCCTTGTCTGCGCCGGCACCCGGACGTTCCAGGGCAATCCATAATTCTTTGTCAGCATCGTTTATTGGCATATACCGAACTTGTACATTCCTGTAAAACACCATACCGCTAGGACCCCAGTATTCCACTGTGTTCGGCCATTGATCATCATCCATAAAAGGCGAAGTGGCCTGACCGATAAGAAATTTTCCTAATTGTCCATAGGCATAGCGCAGCCGCATAGTGGTTTGTCCTTCATCTGAACCGGTACCAAACATATCAAACTCGAACCTTACAGTCAGGTCACCCATTGTTGTAGGTGTGTAGCCTTTTACACCAAAACGTGTTTGTCTTACACCAAAGAACCATGTTCCATCCGGCGCAAACTGGTCTTTGTATTTGGGCAGGCGGTTTATTCTCAACGCGTCGAACCATCTGGGATCAATCTGTTTAAAATTGTAACCCATATCAACCATGGCGAAACCATAGACTTCAAGGCTTTTTTGTTGCATTGAATCGTTTTGTGCATTGACGGCTATGAAACTGCACATTGTAATAAATAATAATAAAATTTTCGATTTCATAAACAAGTGATTTAATGTTTAATGTTAGGAGATTAGTAACCTATCTTTTATTTAAATTGACGGATAAGTTCAAATTTAAAGTCATTCAAAATATTACAATAACCAATAACAACAAAGTACGGGGTACAAATTAATAATCATTCAAGATGATTATTATGACACTAATCAGTAGTAGTAGGTTTCAACTTGCAGGTTCCTGTTGGCTTAAACAATGAAAACTTCCTAAGCCCCAGATAATTTCAGTAGAGTCAATGCCGATAACTTCTCGCCCAGAAAAACATTCAGAAATTATTTGCAATGCCCGGTCATCTTTTTCAGAATTAAAGATAGGAACAATTACGTATTTATTGCAAATAAAAAAATTAGCATAGCTGCATGGAAGACGTTGACCCTCGTACTCCAAATGGGCTGGCATGGGTAGTTCAATAATATTTAATTGCTTGCCATTCAGCAAGCGCATTGCTTTAAGTTGTCTGAGATTTTTTTCAAGCAGTGCATGGTTTTCATCGTTCACATTTTCTTCTACAACGGTAATTACAGTGTCCTCATTTACGAAACGAACTGTGTCATCAATATGGCCATCTGTATCATCGCCTACAATTCCTTCATCCACCCAAAGCACTTGCTCCTGCCCGTAATAGTGGTATAAATATTCTTCGATCTGTTTTTGATTTAAATGAGGGTTACGATTTTGATTCAACAAACAAAGAGTTGAAGTTATCACTGTGCCTTTGCCGTTAAAATCAACTGAACCACCTTCCATGATAATTCCCGGATGATAAACTGGAATATTAAAATGCTGCCCGATCTTAGTTGGAATAATATCATCCAGATCACAGGGTAAATATTTTCCGCCCCAGGCATTATAATTCCAGTCGACAATTACTTTTTTTATATCAGCCTTTGGATTTATTAAAAATGCAGGACCATGATCACGGCACCATGCATCGTTGGTTGGATGAAAGAAGAATTCTACTTGTGACAGATCCACATTTTCTTTTTGTAAGCAGCTTATCGCAAAAGTTTTCATTGCCTCATCATTCACATTGATGCGAACCTTTTCACTCTGCGCCAAATATTTTACAAAGCGACTATAGTAAGGATAAATGGTATGAATTTTTCCCGGCCATGATGCTTCTTTATGAGGCCAGCTAAGCCAAGTGGCTACATGTGGAGCGAATTCGGCGGGGAAGTAGTAACCGAGATCTTTTGGTGTTGGGAAGTCCGGAAGACTGGAAGACGGTAAGTCCGAAAGATTTTTTTTCTCCAATTTGATTGATTTTTATTTTAATGACTTGCGTAATGAATTTATCATTACAAGGATCTCTTCACACATCGAATATATTTTTTCAAATTTATCTTTTGCTATATAACCTCTTCTTTGTGCTAAATATAAACAGCTCACAACTTCAATATTTGAACGTAAAGCAATTCCAAGAAATCTACCAAATTCCGGATTAGATTGTCCCGTTGAACCTTCGGCGATATTTAATGAAACTGAATCTGCAGCTCTTTTTATTTGTGATGCTAAAACATAGATCTCATCTTTAGGGAATGTTTTTGTAAGTTGATTCACTTCATCCGAAAGATCAAGTGATTTTTGCCAAACAATTAATTTTTCAAATTTAAATGCCATGGTTAAAGTATTTAAGGTTAAGAATATTTTCCTACTTCAGAACCTTAACTATTATTGTAGTCCGGAAGTCCGCAAGACGGAAAGTCCGTTATGTTTTTGTTTCGTCTTTCCGACTTCCGGACTTTCCGTCTTCCCGACTATTCTTCATCAATAAATCTTTTTGTAATTGGTTCGTATGAGTCTATTCTTCTATCTCTGAGGAACGGCCAATGTGTCCTGAAGAAATCTGTTTTAGCGGTGTCAATTTCTACTACTGCCACTTCTTCGTTATCATGCGATGCTTTAAATATTAATGTGCCAAAAGGATTACTTACAAATGAGCCACCCCAGAATTTCATTGCACCGTCTTGTTCCAAACCAACACGATTCACACTTACTACATGTACTGCATTGGCTACCGCATGACTTCGTTGGATCGTTTGCCATGCATTGTATTGCTCTGTATTGGTTGCTTCATCTTGTGAAGTAGCCCAACCGATAGCCGTTGGATAAAATAAAATTTCTGCACCCATCAATGAAGTAATTCTTGCAGCTTCAGGATACCATTGATCCCAACATATCAACACACCAAAAGTTGCATATTTTGTTTTGAAAACTTTATAACCAAGATCACCGGGAGTGAAATAGAATTTTTCATAATAAGCAGGGTCATCAGGTATGTGCATCTTCCTGTATTTACCGAGATAGGATCCATCTGCATCTAACACAGCTGTTGTGTTATGATAAATACCTTGAGCTCTTTTTTCAAAGAGTGATGCAATGATCACGACATTTAATTCTTTTGCCAACTTGCTCAAAGCATCTGATGAAGGGCCGGGTATCGGCTCAGCCAATTTGAAATTTTCATAGTCTTCCACATCGCAGAAGTAAAGAGAAGTAAACAATTCCTGCAAGCAAACGATCTGTGCACCTTTTGCCGCAGCTTCTTTTACTTTTTCCATTGCCTTTTGCAAATTCGCCTCTTTGTTGTTCGAACAACTCATCTGCACTAAACCAACTTTTACTTTTGACATCGCGATATTATTTTAATAAAAATGCCCCGCTGTTAGCGGGGCAAAACTAATTAAAAATCAGTTATGAAATTTTAAACAAGATAACTGAACAGCGTATTATCCTTACTCAATTCAGTATAGCCAATATGATATTTATCCAGGTTATTTACGAGAGCATCATAATCTTCGCGGTTCTTCAATTCTATACCAACCAATGCCGGTCCTGCTTCCTTGTTATTCTTTTGCATATACTCAAATCGTGTGATATCATCAGTAGGGCCGAGTACATTGTTTACAAATTCTTTCAAGGCGCCGGGACGTTGCGCAAAGTTGATCAGGAAGTAATGTTTAAGCCCTTCATATTGTAAACTTCTTTCTTTGATCTCCTGCATACGGTCGATATCATTATTGCTGCCACTGACAATGCATACAACAGTTTTGTATTTTATTTCATTTGCAAAATCATCCAATGCTGCAATAGCTAATGCACCTGCTGGTTCAACCACGATCGCATCTTCATTATATAATTTCACAATGGTTGAACAAACTTTTCCTTCAGATATAAGATGCATATCATCCAATACTTCTTTGCAAATAGGAAAAGTAATATCACCAACTCTTTTTACAGCAGCACCATCAACAAAACGATCAATGTTTTCCAAAGTAACAGGTGAGCCTTTCTTTAACGCTTCATACATTGCCGGTGCACCTTCAGGTTCCAATCCTATGATCTTTGTTTTTGGTGAATAAGTTTTAAAATAAGAACCAACGCCTGCACACAACCCACCACCGCCGATCGGGAGAAATAAATAATCTACATAGTTAAGATCTTCCAGTATCTCAACTCCAACCGTTCCTTGTCCTTCAATGATCCTGTGATCATCAAAAGGAGGAATGAAGACCATGCCATTATCCTCTGTATATTTTTTTGCGATGATAGCGCAATCATCAAATGTATCACCTACCAATTTTATTTCCACATTCCCATCGCCATGCATTTGTGTTTGCTTCACTTTTTGATTAGGAGTGATGGTCGGCATGAATACAACACCTTTTGCGTTTAACTTTTTGCAACTGAACGCAAATCCCTGTGCATGATTACCGGCACTGGCACAAACAACACCTCTGTCCAATTGTTCTTTTGGGAGGCTGCTCATCATATTATAGGCGCCGCGTAGTTTGTAACTTCTTACTACCTGCAGATCTTCCCGTTTCAAAAAAACATTACAATCATATTTTTTGGAAAGGTGTGTGCTTCGCTGCAAAGGAGTTTTTGTTACGACCTTTTTCAATCGCAAAGCTGCGCCAGCAAAATCTAACTGCGCCCCTAAAGAAGGGCTTTGAAGATTTCCTTTATTTGAGATTACTTTTTCCATTTCAATTTTCTAATGGTGTATTTATGCTACTGCTTCAGTTTTTTTCTTTTCAGTTTTTGCCGGTTGATTTTCCGGACGCAATGAACGAACAGTTTTGCCTGCCTGCCATAATTCACTTTCACGTAATTCTTTTAATTCTTCTTCCAGTTTTTCCCTGTAATCAGGTTTGCTGTTGCTATCAATTGAACGCTGACTTTCTTTGCCTGCTGCAACACTTTCATATAATTCTTTAAATACAGGTGCTGTTGCATCACGGAATTTTTTCCACCAATCCAATGCGCCACGTTGTGCAGTTGTTGAACAATTGGCATACATCCAATCCATGCCGTTTTCAGCAACCAATGGCATCAGTGATTGTGTTAACTCTTCAACGGTTTCATTAAATGCTTCAGAAGGAGAGTGGCCCTTGTCACGCAATACCTGGTATTGCGCAGCAAAAATTCCTTGTATCGCACCCATCAATGTTCCTCTTTCACCAGTAAGATCAGAATAAACTTCTTTCTTGAAATCTGTTTCAAATAAATAACCACTACCTACAGCAATACCGAGTGCAATTACCCTGTCAAATGCTTTACCTGTTGCATCCTGGAAAATAGCATAAGAACTATTCAAGCCGCGACCTTGTAAGAACATTCTGCGAAGAGAAGTTCCAGAACCTTTAGGCGCTACTAAGAAAACATCCACATCTTTTGGAGGAATAATACCGGTTTGCTCATTGAACGTGATACCAAACCCATGAGAAAAATATAATGCCTTGCCGGGAGTTAAATGTTTTTTTACAGTTGGCCATAAAGCAATTTGTGCCGCATCACTCAACAGGTAACATATAATAGTACCACGCTGCAATGCTTCTTCAATTTCAAATAATGTTTCGCCGGGCACAAAACCATCACGTACTGCTTTATCCCATGTCTTAGAATTTTTACGTTGACCAACGATCACATTGATACCATTATCTTTTTGGTTCAATGCCTGGCCAGGACCTTGCACACCATAACCAATTACTGCTACAGTTTCGCTCTTTAATACTTCCTGTGCTTTTGCCAGGGGGAATTCTTCACGGGTTACAACGTTTTCTGTTGTGCCGCCGAAATTTAATTTTGCCATTGTATTTGATTTAAACTTTTAAAATTTTATTAATAAGACCGAAAGTCGGTAAGTCCGTAAGTCAGAAAGACAATTCAACTATTGGAAAGATTCTTTCTGACTTCCCGTCTTTCCTGACTTGCCGACTACATACTAAAAACTTTCTCATTCTCACTCAAAAATTCATTCTCTACTACTTCTTCACCCGGTTCTTTGTATTCAAATGATTTTAATTTTTTATGAAAGCCGTCACTGTCTTTTATGATGGCCACTCTTGCACTTCTTACAAATTCAATTAATCCATAAGGTTCTAAAACTTTAATGAAAGAATCGGTTTCTTCCCGCTGACCACTCACTTCAAATACAGTATAATCTTTTCTTATAACCACAGCCTTTGCGCCAAACTTACTTAGCAATCGTTCTACTTTTACTTCTTCGGCAATGATCTCAGTAGGCACTTTGTATAGGGCCAGTTCCTGCCAGATGATTTCTTCATTGGTGTTATAATAGGCTTTTAATACTTCTACTTGTTTTTCAATTTGACGGCATAGTTTACGTACTACTTCTTCCACTTCATTGATGACAATTGTAAAGCGATGCACACTTTCAATTTCACTCGGTGAAGTATTCAGACTTTCCACATTTATCTTTCTTCTTGAAAAGATAATAGCAATACGGTTCAGTAAACCAATTTGGTTTTCTGTGTAAACTGTTATTGTGTATTCCTGCTTGATCATAAAAATGTTTAAAAAATTCGTTTATAATTTCAATCATTTTACTTTTTAGCGATAATAATAATTCCTGTTGACCAATTCATTTTTGTCATCACCAGATCTTTCCTGTTTTCTAAGCCACTTATGAACGATCTTACTTTTTCATCATGTCCCAATGGCCAGTTTGATTGAGGAAGCATATCGTCAATAATATATAAACCTCCGCTGTTTAGCATTGCAATTGTTTCATCAAACAGATCGTACTTACCCGGCATTGCATCTGCGAAAATGAAATCAAATTTCTCGGCTTTATATTCCCTGATCCATTCGTATGCATCTGCCAGCATAAATTCAACTCGACTGTCAACAATATTTTTATTTGCAACACCAATCAATATCTCATTGTTTTCAATTGCGATCAAAGAACTTTTTTCATCCATTCCTGAAACTATCCAGGCTGTTGCCAATCCTGTACCTGCTCCTAATTCAAGAAACCTGCCTGATGGTTTAGAAGCTGCCAGTGTTTTTAATAAGCTCCCGGTATATAGATCCGAAGCCATATTAAATTGCAATTCAACAGTAGCTTCCTTTATTGCTTTGTATTCCCCCGGAATTCCAGTAATTTTTTTATCATCCATACAGGAAATTTATATCTCGTCTTTACTCAATACAACCTCAGCAACACCGCGACCTTGCGGCACCATTGGAAATACATTGTTTTCTTTACCCACTATTACTTCCAGCAAATAACTTCCGTTATGATCCAGCATTTCTTTCAATGCACTTTTTACATCCTCTCTTTTGCAAATACTTTTTCCTTCGATACTATAACCCTTGGCAACCATTACAAAATCCGGGCTCTGTATATCCACGAACGAATAACGGTTCTTATGAAACAACTCCTGCCATTGGCGAACCATCCCTAAAAATTTATTATTAAGGATAATGATCTTTACAGTAGGGTTGAATTGCATGATGGTTCCCAATTCCTGGATCGTCATTTGAATACCGCCATCACCAATGATCGCAATAACTGTTCTGTCCGGTGCACCGTAACTAGCGCCAATTGCTGCAGGCAATGCAAAACCCATTGTACCTAACCCGCCACTTGTGATATTACTTTTACTTGCGTTATATTCTGCATAACGACATGCTACCATTTGGTGCTGACCAACATCAGTTACGATCACTGCATCTCCTTTTGTTAATTCATTGATCGCAGTAATTACTTCTCCCATGGTGAGAACTTCTGTATCGGGATTCATTTCTGCCTTAATACATTTTTCCTGCTCCTTCTTCATACAATCATTGAATTTCTGTAACCATTGCGGGTAAACTTTTTGTTGAACCAGTTCAGTTAATAACGGCAAAGTTTCTTTGCAATCACCCCACACTGGTACAGTCGCTTTAACATTCTTATCTATTTCAGATGGATCAATGTCGAGATGAATCACTTTCGCCTGTTTTGCATATTTATCAAGACGACCAGTAACACGATCATCGAAACGCATACCGATAGCGATCAATACATCGCATTCATTTGTCAAAAGATTTGGTCCGTAATTTCCATGCATACCAAGCATACCAACTCCGAGTGGATGATTAGTTGGAATTGCACTCATCCCCAAGATCGTCCATGCAGCTGGGATGCCTGCTTTCTCAATAAATTTTTGAAATTCTTTTTCTGCTTTTCCAAGAATTACACCTTGTCCAAAGATCACAAATGGTTTTTCAGCTTCATTTATCAGCTTCGCTGCTTGTTCAATATATTCTTTGCGTACAATAGGCTTCGGTCGATAGCTTCTTATATGTTCACATTTTTCATATCCATTATAATCGAATAATTGTAACTGTGCATTTTTAGTAATGTCGATCAGCACTGGGCCCGGACGACCACTGCCGGCAATATAAAATGCCTTTGCTAATACATGAGGGATTTCAGTCGCATCAGTTACCTGGTAATTCCATTTGGTAACAGGAGTTGTAATATTTATTACATCTGTTTCCTGGAATGCATCTGTACCCAATAAATGAGCAAACACTTGTCCCGTTATACATACAACAGGAGTGGAGTCGATCATTGCATCGGCTAAACCAGTTACAAGATTTGTAGCACCGGGACCACTGGTTGCAAACACAACACCTGTTCTCCCACTCACTCTTGCAAAACCCTGTGCTGCATGTATAGCTCCCTGCTCATGCCTTACTAATATATGTGTAAGCTTTTCATGATAATCATACAATGCATCATAGATCGGCATGATAGCGCCGCCGGGATAACCAAAGATGGTTTCAACACCTTCAGCAACAAAAGCTCTTAATACAGCTTCGCTACCTGAAATGTTTTCAGTAGCTGCTTTTGTTTTCTTTTCTTTGGTTAATTCAAGTGTGTCCATAATAAATAATTTATTTTCTGTAAAAACCTAACTTATCTGTTGAACCAACATCGGTGAATCCTACTTGTCTTAGCATTGTAACCAGCTGTCCACGGTGATAGGTAGAGTGATTGAATATATGAGCAAAGACCTGGTAATGTGGCATCTCATACCTGTCACCATTTAATCTTCTAAATACTAATTTATCCATTAGCGCTTCTTCGTTAAAACCTTCTACAAATTTTTTCAATCCTGCCGAAGCATTTTTCCATAACCCGATCATTTCATTTCTTGTTCCTTTAAAAACTGATTGCAACCATACAGGCGATTCTGCTTTATTCAATCTTTCCAACCATATCGTTTCCGCACTTGTAATATGCAATACTGTTTCTGCTATACTATTAAAACTACTTACCACATATTTTTTCCATTGCTCTTCAGTGATATTATTTATCCATGACAGAACAATATCATTTGCCCAAATATTATAATCCGCTACTTCTAAAAAATATTGTTTGGTCATTTCTATTCTTTATGCTTCATCAGTTACACATCCTTCACTTGCATCTTTTACAAATCGTGCATACTTATATAGCACACCTCTTTTCTCTTTCAATTCCGGTTGTTTCCAGTTAGCCTTTCTCTTTTTTATTTCTTCATCACTTACTTTTAAGTTGATCGTGTTCTTTGTTACATCAATTTCAATAACATCGTTATCATGTACAAATCCGATCAATCCGCCTTCATGTGCCTCAGGTGTAATATGTCCTACAACAAATCCATGAGTGCCCCCGCTAAAACGACCGTCGGTGATCAACGCAACATTTTTTCCCAAACCTGCACCAATAATTGCTGAAGTCGGTTTCAACATCTCCGGCATACCCGGTGCTCCTTTGGGTCCTTCATTTTTTATTACAACAACATCACCAGCTTTTACTAAGCCACTTTGTATTCCCGCAATTAATTTTTGTTCCCCATCAAACACTCTTGCTGGCCCAACAAATTTTTCTCCTTCTTTACCAGAAATTTTTGCGACACTTCCTTTTTCGGCAAGATTGCCATACAGAATTTGCAGGTGTCCCGTTCTTTTCAATGGTTGTTCTAATGGATGAATAATGTCCTGGGCCTTAAAATCAAGATCCGGAACACCTGCTAAATTTTCTGCAACCGTTTTACCGGTAACTGTCAAACAATCGCCATGCAGCAATCCCTTCGACAATAAATATTTCATTACTGACGGAAGTCCACCATGCTGGTGAAGATCCTGCATAAGATATTTTCCAGAGGGTTTGAAATCTGCTAACACGGGCACTTTATCACTGATGGTTTGAAAATCATCAATAGATAAAGGAACGCCAACTGATCTTGCCATTGCTATCAAATGCAATACTGCATTTGTGCTGCCACCCAGGATCATGATCACGGTAATTGCATTTTCAAATGCTTTGCGGGTCATGATATCTGATGGACGAATATTTTTTTCGAGTAATAGTCTTAATGCTTTCCCGGCATTCAAACATTCTTTTTTCTTTTCTTCACTTAATGCGGGATTAGAAGAAGAAAAAGGTAAGCTCATTCCCAAAGCTTCAATTGCAGATGCCATTGTATTTGCGGTGTAAATTCCACCACAAGCACCAGCACCCGGACATGAATGCTGAACGATCTGTTTAAAATCTTCAGGATTTAAAGTGCCTGCAATTTTTTGCCCCAACGCTTCAAATGCAGATATTATATTTAAGTCTTGTCCCTTATAATGTCCTGCTGCAATTGTGCCTCCATACAACATTATCGAAGGACGATCCAATCTTCCCATTGCAATGATCGAACCCGGCATATTCTTATCACAACCTGGTATTGCAATAAGACCATCATAATAAAAGCCACCCATTACTGATTCAATTGAATCAGCGATGAGGTCACGGCTTACCAATGAATATCTCATTCCATCAGTGCCATTACTGATCCCATCACTGATGCCGATCGTATTAAAGATCAAACCAACCATATCATTATCCCACACACCCTGTTTCACTATTTTCGCCAGGTCATTCAGATGCATGTTACATGTATTACCATCATAACCCATACTGCATACGCCGATCTGCGGTTTCTTCAGATCATCTTCTGTTAAGCCAATTCCATACAACATTGCCTGCGCCGCCGGTTGTGTCGGATCCTGTGTAATTGTTTTCGAATATTTATTTAGTTCGTTCATTTCTATTTTTATGTTATCAGCTTTTATACTACTATCATCTTTTGTTGCGTCGCACTCTTGTGCTTCCTATTCTTTATTCACCAATTATACCACGGAGGCACAGAGGTACTGTGGTTACGCAGTGGTTTCTCTGTGTTTCTTTGTGTCTCTCAGTCTCTGTGGTTCAAAAAAATCTTCCTTCACAAGTTTCATATATGCAATCTGTATTATTCTTGAAACACTATCATTCCACTTTAATGGAAATTTATAATCATCCAAGCTTTCAAATCCAATTACCTCAGCGCCGGTACCACAGAAGAATGCAGCATCTGCTTTTTTCAATTCGTCAACATTGAAGAATTTTTCTTCAGCCGAGATATTTAATTCGTTACACAATTCAATGATCGTAGCTCTTGTAATTCCAGGTAAAATATTTCCTAATGCAGGAGTAAATAGTTTTCCGTCTTTCTCATAAAAGAAATTTGCACCCGGGGCTTCAGCAACATAGTTATTCATATCAAGCAGCAGTGCTTCATCGAATCCATTTGCTTTTGCTTCCTGGCTGGCAAGCAAAGAGTTTACATAATGACCAGCAGCCTTTGCATGAATTTTAAATCCTTTAGGATTCGGACGTTGAAATGAAGAAGTCATTACCCTTAATAATTTTTCACCAAGGAATGGTTGCATTTTCCATGCTCCAATTACAATAAATGATTCTTCATTCACATCAAATTTCATATTTGTCGGTGCATACACAACCGGGCGGATATAAGCATCCTGCAGATCATTTCTCTTTAATATTTCATAGGTGGCATCGATCAATTCCTGCGTTGTCCAGTGATAAGGCATGTTTAATGCTTCCGCTGATCTTCTTAGCCTGTCATAGTGTTCAACTTCCTTAAAGATCTTTGTTTCACCATTCACAGTTTTGTAGGAACGAATACCTTCAAATACTGAATAGCCATAATGAAGACTCTGGCTATAGAGGTCCATCTTCGCTTCAGCAGCTTTTGCAAATTCACCATTCCAGTAGATGATCGTTTCGTTGTTATAATATGATGCCATATGAGCCCCTCTAAATCCCGCATATGCGGGACTTTAGTCGTTTATGATTGGAAAATTGTTTCTGTTTATTAGACTCTTCCAAGTCCTTCCCTTTGGGAAGGATTTAGGATGGGCCAAAAAACAACCCGCCTTTTTTGGAGGCGGGTTGCTGTATAATTAGTTTTTTAATTTATTATCATGCACCACCTCCTGTAGAAGTAATAATAATGACAACCACAATAATTATAGCGGCTACACTGTTCATGACATTATTTATTATATTCCTTAACATGAGGATGTATGTTTTGTAAATATACACCCGCCGTTTTGAAAAAAGAACTGTGGCAAGCAATTTTATTTAGTCCGGATGTCGGCAAGTCCGTAAGTCCGGAAAAATGATTATAACTTAAAAGTCTTTTGGTCTTTCCGACTTCCGGACTTTCTGACTTCAAATTATCGTTGATTTACGTAATTCGATATTCTCTTTCTTAATTGAACCCGGGATCTTTCCACTTACATAATCAACCAAAAGCTCACCAATAGTGGAAGTGAAATAGAAATTCACGGGATCAATATCTTTTGTAACGAAATTGTTTTCCAATGTCCATTCAACGGCACTTCTTACAACGGCAGCTTCTTCTTTCATACCAAAATGCTCAAGCATCATTACAGTACTCAGTACAGAACCTGTTGGATTGGCAATGTCTTTTCCGGCAGCTTGTGGGTAGGAACCATGAATAGGTTCAGACAAAGCTGTTTTATTTCCAACAGAAGCTGAAGGCAGCATACCCAGCGAACCGCTCAGCACACTTGCTTCATCACTTATAATATCACCAAACATGTTTTCCGTAAGCACCACATCAAACTGTTTAGGATTCAGGATGATCTGCATGGCAGCATTATCAACAAACATGTAATCAACTTTTACATCTGGATATTCAGTTGCTATCTGTTGAACTGTCTTTCTCCAAAGTCTAGAAGTATCGAGCACATTTGCTTTATCAACCAGGGTTAACTTATTTCTTCTTTTTTGTGCATATTGAAATGCGAGACGGGAAATTCTTTCGATCTCTTCCTTTGTATAGGAACATTCATCACTTGCAGAACTTCCATCTTCTGCTGTGTGTTTTTTACCAAAATAAATTCCACCCGTTAATTCACGGAAGATGATAAAATCAACACCCTCCATATTTTTTGGCTTGATAGGGCAGAGGTGTTGTAAGGTTGGATAAGTAGTAACTGGTCGGATGTTTGCAAATAATTGCAACGCTTTTCTGATACCCAATATTCCCTGCTCAGGTCTCACTTTTGCATTAGGATCATTATCATATTTTGGATGGCCAACAGCCCCAAATAAAACTGCATCGCAATCAAGACATGTGTCAATTGTTTCAGAAGGTAATGCCGTTCCTGTTTTATCAATTGCATCAGCGCCGATCAAACCTTCATGATAAGTAAATGTATGTCCAAAACGTTCAGCTACTGCATCCAACACACGGATGGATTGTTTGGTCACCTCTGGACCGATACCATCGCCATTTAATACTGCTATTTTCTTTTTCATCTTAGATCGTAGTTTAATGGTTCTCCAAAGGAGTCCTTTGGACAAAGTTTATTTTTCAAAGGTTTCGAATTCTTCTATTTCTTTTTTGGAATTCAACAGGTAGTCAATGTCGTCATATCCATTCAGCAAACAAGTTTTTTTATAACTGTTGATCTCAAGGCTTTCTGTTTCACCAGCTGAGCTGATAGTTTGTTTTTCTAAATTTACTTCTACCTCTGTTGAAGGATCTTTTTCAACTGCTGCAAAAGCTTTTTGAAGAAATGATTCGCTAACTGTTACAGGTAACAAAAAATTATTAAGCGAATTATTTTTAAAAATATCAGCGAAGAAACTGCTTACGACCACATCAAATCCTGCGTCTTTAATTGCCCATGCTGCATGTTCTCTTGATGAGCCACAACCAAAATTCTTTCCTGCAAGTAAAATTTTACCGCTGTATGTTTTATTATTTAAAATAAAATCTTGCTTCGGTTGGTTTTCATCATCATTTATATATCTCCAGTCACGGAAAAGATTTTTTCCAAATCCATCCCTGCTCGTCGCTTTTAAAAAACGTGCAGGAATGATCTGGTCAGTGTCCACATTTTCGATATTAAGTGGAACAGCTGTTGATCTAACTATGTTTATACTCTTACCCATTTTATTTTTTTAGCTATGAGCCTTGAGCCATGAGCTTCGAGACTTATTGCTCGTAGCTCGCAGCTAGTGGCTCGAAACTTTCTATTAATTCTCTCACATCACAAACTTCTCCTGTGATCGCAGCAGCGGCAGCAGTCAAAGGGCTTGCAAGCATTGTTCTTGCACCAGGTCCTTGTCTCCCTTCAAAATTTCTGTTGCTGGTACTGATACAATATTTACCAGCAGGAATTTTATCTTCATTCATTCCCAGGCATGCACTGCAACCGGGTTGACGCAACATAAATCCTGCTTCTTCAAAAACTTTATCAATGCCTTCTTCGATCGCTTGCTTTTCCACTTGTTTGCTTCCGGGCACAACCCATACCTCTACGTCATCAGCTTTCTTTTTTCCTTTTACAAATGATGCGACCATTCTTAAGTCTTCGATTCTTGAATTTGTACAACTGCCAATGAAAACATAATCCACTTTTTGCCCTTTGATCGGTGTCCCTTCTGTCAATCCCATGTAAGCAAGGGATTTTGATAAACCACTTTTATCATTTTCATTTACTGTTTCTGCCGTTGGGATCTTATCATTGACACCAATTCCCATTCCCGGGTTAGTGCCATAAGTGATCATTGGTTGTATATCTTCTGCATCAAGAAATATCTCGTTGTCAAATCTTGCATCACCATCGCTGAATAAAGTTTTCCAGTAAGCAACTGCTTTATTCCATTCTTCATCATCTGGCGCAAACTTCCTTCCTTTGATATAATTGAAAGTTGTTTCATCAGGAGCTATCAAGCCACATCTTGCTCCCATTTCAATACTCATATTGCAAATGGTCATTCTTGCTTCCATCGAAAGACTACGAATAGCAGAGCCTGCAAACTCAACTGCATAACCCGTAGCACCACTTGCAGAAATTTTTGAAAGTATATACAGGACAATGTCTTTACTCACCACGCCTTTATTCAATTCACCATCCACATTTATCCTCATCAGTTTTGGTTTGGTTTGCAATAAACATTGCGTTGCTAAAACCATTTCCACCTCGCTCGTTCCAATACCAAAAGCGATAGCTCCAAAAGCACCATGTGTTGATGTGTGACTATCCCCACATACGATCGTCATTCCAGGTTGTGTGATACCTAACTCAGGTCCTATTACATGAACGATGCCCTGGAATGGATGTCCAAGCCCGTATAATTCTACACCATGCTCTGCGCAATTTTTTATTAATGCTTCAACCTGTTTTCGGCTGAGTTCTTCTTTGATCGGTAAATGCTGGTTAAGAGTAGGAACGTTATGGTCAGCAGTTGCAACGGTTTGTTGCGGACGAAAAACTTTAATGCCTCTTTTATTCAAACCATTAAATGCTTGCGGGCTGGTTACTTCATGAATAAAATGTTTGTCAATATATAAAACAGATGGGCCGTCCTCAATTTTTTTGACAACATGTTTTTCCCAGATCTTATCAAATAATGTTTTGCTCATTTTCTTCTTTT
>JBIOVR010000446.1:0-17533 GCA_044867875.1 Chitinophagaceae bacterium | reverse complement strand
ATAGCTTTTAACGATTTAAAAAAAGAAACCGGCTGTACTCCCTGCACAGATATTTTCCATTTCAATGCCTCCAGCGACCAGTTTACAAACATTAATACAAAAACAAGAATAAAGTTGAGTACTCTTGTATCGGTAAAAGAAGCTTTTATATTCACCCATGATTCTTCAAGATTCGGTTGATTTTTTATTTGCTTAAAAACTGAATAAGATAACCAGGCGAAGAGCAAAGGACCGAGAACATAATTGAGAAAGATTTTGATATTTTTGTTTAGCTTCATTAATCCTGTAAAAATACTTGCTCATTGCAAAAGCTTCCAAAAATAATTCTTGGCATTGATCCCGGCACATTGTTGATGGGTTATGGCATAATTGAGATCAGCAGCAATGTGATCTGCATGAAAGAAATGAGTGTACTGAAACTTTCCGGAAAAAAAGATAATTATATCCGGTTGCAGTTAATTCATAAAAAAATTGAAGAACTGATAGAAAAACACAAACCTCACGAGTTTGCAATTGAAGCGCCTTTCTTTGGTAAAAATGTTCAGAGTATGCTTAAACTTGGTCGGGCACAGGGTGTGGCCATTGCTGCGGCTATCAGCGCAGGTTTACCTGTAACAGAGTATAGTCCTAAGAAGGTAAAACAATCTATTACAGGCAATGGTAATGCAGATAAAGACCAGGTATGGAAAATGCTACAACATTTGCTTGTGTTAAAAGAAATGCCACAATATTACGATGCAACCGATGCGCTGGCTGTAGCGGTTTGTCATCATTTCCAGGATAGGCCCGCATTGAGATCAAATGGTAAGCTAAAAAGCTGGAAAGATTTTATGACAAAGAATCCTTCACGAATTACAGTCAAATAAGTCTTATGAAATTTAAATTTTCTTTTTTAATAGCCTGTTTCTTTTTAACAGGTTTGACCTCACATCCCCAAACAGCTCAGCAAAAAGTAAATCAATACAGGAAAGAAAATGAATCGAAGATCATTGATGAATATGTAAAGTTTGTTGCTATTCCGAATGTAACAAGAGATACAGCAAACATCCTGCGCAATGCTGCTTTTATAAAAATGATGATGGAACTACGGGGAGTTAAAGCTGAATTTCTATATAGTACCACTCCCAATGTAAACCCCGTTGTATTTGGCGAAATAAAAGTTCCGGGAGCAAAATATACATTATCATTCTATGCGCATTATGACGGGCAGCCTGTTAATCCTGTAAAATGGACAGGAGGGTTACAGCCTTTTGAACCAGTCTTTATTGATAAGCCAGTTGAACAAGGAGGAAAAATAATTTCAGTTTCTGGAAATATTTCACCGGAATATAGACTTGCCGGAAGAGGAAGTGCCGACGATAAGGCCGGAGTAATGACGATACTGAATGCTTACGATGCATTGGTGAAAACAGGTGTTGCACTTACACATAATATCAAATTCTTTTTTGAAGGAGAAGAAGAATTAGGATCAACGCATCTTGATGAAATCTTTAAAAAGAATAAGGAGAAACTGCAAACTGATCTCTGGGTTATTATAGATGGACCCCGGCATGTATCAGGAAAAAAAATGATAAGCTTTGGTGTACGTGGCGATGTGAATATGAATTTAACTGTTTACGGTCCAAAACGCCCTTTGCATAGTGGTAACTATGGCAACTGGGCGCCAAACCCTGCATTATCGTTAGTGCAGTTGCTGGCAAGTATGAAAGATGATAAGGGACATATTTTGGTTGAAGGATATTATGATGATGTGATCCCGCTGTCAGCAAGTGAAAAAGAAGCATTGTTAAAAATTCCAAACATTGAAGAAACTTTAAAAAAGGAATTAGGAATTGCAGAACCAGAAGGTTATGGCAGATCCTTTCTTGAATTACTGCATTTACCAACATTAAATATAAATGGCATCAAAAGCGCTGATGTTGGCGACCTTGGTGCAAACATAATTCCAACAAAAGCAGAAGCTATGCTTGATCTGCGTCTTGTATTAGGAAATGAAGTAGATAAACAAATTAATAAAGTGACAAGGCATATTGAGAAAAATGGTTTTCATGTTATTGATCATGAACCAACAGATGAAGAAAGACTGAAATATAGCAAGCTGATAAAAATAACCCGTAGTATTGGCTACCCCGCACAAAGAACTTCATTTGATCTTCCAATTGTACAAAGCATGGTAAAAGCAGTACAGGCTACTGTTGATTATCCTGTAGTGCTGCTTCCATCTGCAGGAGGTAGTTTGCCGCTATATCTTTTTGAAAAAACTTTAAACGCAAAATTGATCTCTGTTCCGGTTGTAAATTATGATAATAATCAACATGCAGAAAATGAAAATGTACAGTTGAAATATTTATGGGAAGGAATAGAAACCATTGCTGCCATTATGGTGATGCAACATAAATAAAAACGCTACCATTCTCACTTAACCTTTCGGCTTGGTCACTGGTGGTTTTTGAGTTGTCGGCTTTACGGGTGCTGGATCGGGATCATCACCAAGGAAAAGAAGATTTTGAGGTAATTCCGTGAGCTTAAGTTCTCTTGCTACTGCTATAAAAACATTATCGATCTTAAACCCTCCCTCATAAGTTTGGGGCTTTAGCACCAATGTATATTTTTTTCTAGCTAATACTTTTTTATAAGCATTTACGACAAGGTTATAAAGGTCTTGCGATAACACTCCTCTTTTTTCGTTTGATTTGTTTTGAGCGATCTGCTGCCAATAAACAATATTGATCATCGCTTTTTGACGATCGGCATATACCATATCAAGAATTGCTTTCGATTTTTTTCCGGTAGCCACCTGCGCAGAATCACTTTTATATGTACTGTCGAGCCGCTGGTATTCCGACTCATAATATTCCCGAAGAGATCCTAATGAATCACGGTCAAAAATTTGCATAAGACTATCTACATTATGATAGGCAGGCATAGCCTGCACCATTACATCAATATCAAATACACCAATTTTTAGGGTTTGTGATCTTGCATTTACTGATAAGAATAGAAAAGCAGTAAAACTTAAAGCGAATGATAATATTTTTTTCATATTCAAGAATATTAAGTGGGAAATGTGAAAATAAGATTTATCTGTTGAGTAGTACTTCCAGGATCAATATGATTTTTTATACATCGTTTAAAGATTACTTACAATTTTCTCCTGGACCTTCTTCATTTGTTCAGGTGTCATTTTCAATTTGTCCTTTGTAAAATTCAGATCATTTGCAGAATTAATTGGGATCAAATGCATGTGTGCATGTGGCACTTCTAACCCGACCACTTCGATACCGCAACGATTGCAATTAAAAGATCTCTCAATGGCCTTTGCAATTGGCTTTGCAAAGAGCAGCATTTCTGAAAGAAATTCATCCGGCAGATCAAAAAATTTATCGATCTCAGTTTTTGGCACTACCAATACGTGTCCTTCACGTAAAGGAAAAATATCAAGAAAGGCAAAGAATTTTTCATTCTCTGCAATTTTATAAGAAGGAATTTCGCCTGCTATAATTTTTGAAAAGATCGTCATGCTTCCAAAGATTTTAGATTTCAGATTTACTATTGCGGATTTGATGTAGTTCCACTTCATAAGAATATTCGACACAAATCTAAAATCTGCAATCCGCAATCTAAAATCAAAGAGAAATATTTTCAACCTTGAACTTTAATACTCCTGCTGGTGCCTGCACTTCTGCAACTTCGCCGGGCTTTTTACCAAGCAATCCTTTACCAATTGGCGATGTAACTGAAATTTTTCCCATTTTCAGATCAGCTTCGTTCTCGCTTACCAACTGATAGGTGACTTGTTTTTTAGTATTCAGGTTTGTAAGTGTCACCCTTGTAAGAATGGAAACCTTACTTGTATCAATGCTGCTTTCATCAAGTACTCTTGTATTTGCAAGAATACCTTCCATTTGAGCAATTTTTGATTCTAAATGTCCCTGCGCTTCTTTTGCTGCATCGTACTCTGCATTTTCTTTAAGGTCCCCTTTTTCCTTTGCTTCAGCAATGGCTCTTGAAGCCGCCGGGCGGTCAACAGATTTCATACGTTGTAGATCGATCTTCATTTGTTCAAGGGTTTCTTTTGTCACATAATTAAAACTGCTCATTATTACCTCCTTTTATATTTACAAGCCTGGTGTCACGTTTGCAGACAAAAAAAATAACAACGCCCCAGTGTTTGCTGAAGCGTTGCATTTATATATACAAATATAGAAAATTACTTCTTTGGTCGAATAGGAAACAAAAAGTTTTTCTCCGGGCCTTTTTGCAAAAAAGGGCTTTAATAATTATGTCACTAATTTTTAAACAAACCCCAATTTTTGAAGCAGTACCTCACTCATCTTAAAAAAAGCCTCATGGCTGTAACCTGCAATATGTGGAGTAATAACCACATTGGGTTGATCAAGTAACCAATGAAAAAGTAAGTTTTCTTCGGCGGTATAGGTAGAGAGTTTTTCATTTTCTAAAACATCAAGACCGGCCCCTGCTATAACTCCATTAATTATCGCTTCTTTAAGATCTTGTGTATTTACAATTTGACCTCTTGACGTATTTAGTACCCATGGCTTTTGTTTTAGTGATTGAAAAAAATCATGGTTTGCTAAATAATGTGTTTCGTCGGTAACAGGTATATGAAAACTGATCGCATCAGCATAACGACAGACCTGATCAAGACTTGCTTCTTTTATATACTCTTTGCTAAAACCAAACTTATATTTATCATATGCCAGTACTGTGACATTAAAAGATTGCAGTAATTGAGCAAATGCACTGCCCGTGTTACCATATCCAATAATGCCGATCGTTTTACCAAAAAGCTCGGTACCTCTGTTCTCATCACGCAACCATTTACCTTCTTTCAATTCTTTTTGTACTGAGTGAACTTTATTCATCAGTGATAATAATAATGCCAGCGTATGTTCTGCTACTGCATTTCTATTCCCTTCAGGACTGCTGATGCACTTTATTCCTCTACTTTCTGCATACTTTACATCTATCAATTCCATCCCGCTTCCAAGGCGACCGATCCATTTAAGATCACTTCCTTTGTCAATTAATTTCGAATCTACTCTTATTCGTGTAGTTATAACAAGTCCTTCTACCCCCTCCATTTCATTAAACAATTCTTCATATGAGATCGAAGGTGCATTGATAACCTCAAACCCTTTATGTTTTAGCGTATCGATCAATAATTCATGTGATTTTGCTGTAATAATAACCTTACTCATTGTTCTTATTTCATTTTATAACTAAGCTCGCCAAAATCTTTTACTGATAATTGTTCAGCTCTTTTATTAAATATTTCATCTTTCAATATCTCCGGATCGAATAGATTCTTAACAGCATTTCGCAGCATTTTTCTGCGTTGATTAAAAGCTGCTTTTACTAATCTAAAAAACGATCCTTCATCTTTCATGGCAACATTTTTTTCCAAAGGCAATAACCTGATCACAGCGCTTTTTACTTTCGGCGGAGGAGTAAAAGATGATTCACTCACTTCAAAAAGATATTCAACTTTAAAAAAAGCCTGTACCAACACGCTGGTAACGCCATAAATTTTGCTTCCCTCTTTTGCCGCCACTCTTTGTGCCACTTCTTTTTGAAACATCCCTACTACATTCTCAACATCTTCTTTCCATTCAATCACCTTAAACAATATCTGCGATGAAATGTTATAAGGAAAGTTTCCTGTTACAGAGAACCTCTCCTGAAAAGGCTTTTCCATATCAAGGAAATTTTGGTTGATCAGCTTGCCTTTTAAATCAGCATAAGTAGCAAGCAAATAGTCTACTTTTTCGGTATCAAGCTCCACCGCTTTAAATTCAATAGCAGGAATTTGAAGAAGGTATTTGGTCAATGCACCTCCACCCGGTCCCACTTCAAGCAATTTTTGATGGGGATATTGCTGTATAGCATCTACAATTTTTTTGCAAATGTTCTCATCTTTTAAAAAATGCTGCCCCAGGGATTTTTTAAGAGTATACATTGCTGCAAATGTACTGGCTTGTTTTTTTAAAAATTTTTTAAATAAAAAAGACCTCCCTGCAGCAAGGGAGGTCTTTAATAAAAAACAATTATGAAAACATGCTATTTCAAAACAACAAAACGTGTAGTAAGCGTTTCCTGGTTTATTTTTAATAAGGCATTATATACGCCGGGCTGCCAATTTTCATTGGTCTCGACTGTAAATATATTTGTGCCTTTTTTAAGCATTTGATTTATCACTGAAACTGTTCTGCCTTGCATATCAACAAATAAAATGTTTGCCTGTGTTTCTGATGATGAGGTTATACTCATTTGAAATTTTCCTCGCACAGGATTTGGCGCAATTATAATATTAGTCTTTAATGGTTGTTTGGCATTGATCCTTAATATACGGCTGTATGAATAAGAGCCATCCTCTTTTATCATTCTAATTCGAAACTCAACAAATGAAGAAGTTCCAAATGGAATATTATAATTAAAATTATAAGAGGCATCATCTTTTAAATTGCCATTAGCAGTAATCGTCCCTGCATCAACAAAACCTCCACCATCTATGCTTGATTCAACTACAAAAGATCTTATAATAGAATTATTCGTTACGGTCCATTGCAAATCTGCATTTTTATCACCTGTATTAAGAATTCCTGAAAAAGATCTGAACCTTGCAGGAAGTACATTACAAGTGGCGTCTCGTAGAATGGTTATAGTATCGCTTGCATAAGCACTACAACCTGCCATCAATCGTTGTGTTACAATATATGTTCCGGGCTGATTCACCTGTATCCAGCTACCAGAAGGGTGAGTATAGATAATATTACCTCCGATAGTAGACCACGAATAAACAGAAGTTGGATGTGGATTCGAAACATAAATATCACTTACTATTGTATCAGCCATTCCACAGAAAACAGGAAGCTCTGCAGCCATATTAACTCTCGGAGCTAAGAATAGATCAATAGGAGCAACAAAGTCTTTTAACTCTGCAGTAAATGATGCAGATGCTCTTGTTTTTACAACAAGTCTGTTAAATGGTGATCCGCAAACATCTCCTCCTAATAAGGTTACCGGATCAAGCCCAAGCTTAGTAAGGTTAACTGAAAATTCCATGAATTGGTCTTTAGCATAGTTAATCGCCATACTATTATCCTGCAATACTACTTGAAATGGACCTGCCCATGTATTGGTTCCGCTACCCAAACCTGTATAAAATGCCCCGGCAGTTTTTGGTAAAATACTTGCATAACCAAATTGTGATCCTGTATTAGCACCATCAAATTGGCCTGACCAGTTAAACTGTGCCGGTGATATACTTAACATTGCACGGTCTATCCAAATACGAGCTTCAATATTTGTTAGAGTGGAACTTTGATAAGAGGCGCTAAAAATAATATCCCCGGGCCTGGTTACATTTCCAGCAGCATCAAATTGCCAGCTGGTATGCCCTGCATCAGGACCATAACCATAAAATTTGGCTGTCGCCCTGTCGAAATAAATATCTGTCTGGTACATTTCAAAATCGAAATATCGGTTACCAGTAGTATTATCTAATGATATGCCTCCAAACATCCATAAAGAGTCTGTGGAAGGAACATTGGGAGATGACCTTCTGACGTGCATAAAGATATCCAGGATATCATTTTTGTCAGGAATTGACTGCACACCACCTGTCCAGTTTACGGGACTCATGCCATTTTTATCAGACCCAGCGGTAAATACGGTAGAATCGTTTCCGTGATAATCTCGAACAAACAATGCATCTAACCAAAGCCTGTTATTGATCAACGAAAACTTGGGCCTGCTCATAGAACGGAATAAGGGAGCCATTCTTTTTGGCCAAGGGGAAATATCGCTTAAATAACCAGCAACAATAGATGCTGCACCGGTAGTATCGATCACAAAAACTCCGGTTCCGGCAGTTCCATTATTATACCAATCATCGTTAAGATTTACGATGGAGCCATTCCAAAAGTTGGCCCTAAGATCGGCATCTACTCCAAATCCAGCTTTAATGACCGGCGTGGTTATTTGTGCGGAAATAAAGATCGAGAAAAATACCACCCCTATAACAGTGAGTAAAAATGTTTTCATAAGCGTAAATTGATGTCCTCAAAATCATTCTCTCAATACTTAAATAAACAGGAAAGAAAGGTGGTGGTCCTTCCCTGCTTAAATAAATAAATTAACGTTGTACAACATGGATCATTTCTACAGGAGAATAATGGGTAGTACCATCATTCATGTTACACGCAACCCTGTAATAAATAAATCCGGGAAAAATGCCTTCATCTTTCCACGAAAATTTTACTGCATTGTTACAAGGAATCTCGTTGATGACATCATAAAATTCAGCATCATAAGATCTTTCAATTGTAAAGCATGTAACTCCTGCTGGCGTATCAATACCCCAGTTTAGTACAACATTCTTTTTTGACTGGTGATGAATACGAAAAAAAGTAAAATCATGTGCAGCATTTGCTGACACAGAAGTAGTTGCATTATTGGCAACTTTTTCATTTTTACCAGAAAAGGTAAAGCCGGTAAATGCAATAAATGCAACGGCAAAAACAAAAAGCTTTTTCATAAGGTAGAATTTTTATTGATATGAAGGTAGTCCACACCCATACCCCAAGCAAGGAACATTTACCAATAAAATACCCTCGGAACATCAAATATCTTTATGCCTTATTTTGAGTGAAATCAAGGAGCAACCTTACTAAGTAAAAACCCTCTCCGAAAAGAAGAGGGTTTTTAATAACAAAACGTAATGGGTATTTAAGTTTTTGATCAGTCTTTATCCTCGTTTAATAATTTTTCTATTAATAACATTATTGTCAGAAATTACCCGCAAAATGTAGAAGCCCGCTGGAAGTTTATCGGTGTTATCAATATTAATTCTGTTTCTGCCTTTTACCAGGTTATAACTTCCCATCTTCAATGTATGCTGGTATTGATCAAGAATTTCAACCTGGACCAATCCATCATCACCAGAAATAAGATCAAATTTTACATGCGAATTGAATGGATTAATTAATGACACAATTTGCAGCCCGGCTTTATCACCTATTAATTGAATTACTTTAGTATACTTAGTTTTATTATCCTGCGGTTTAATTGCCTTAATTCTATAATATCTAATTGTGTTGTCTAAGAGTTCCGGGTCGGTAAACTGATAAGAATTATTTTCGGCGTCGGAATGTTTATATCCTTCAAGCTCACCAATCTTTTCAAAGTAGATGCCGTTCTTACTTCTTTGAATTTCGTATGTTACAGGTTCTGTTTCTTTTGATGTATTCCAATATAATACAGCTTGATTATTTTCATTCCTTCCCCTAAAAGAAAGGATATCATTATTTAAAAGGAAATTGCAGGGATCAACATTAAGAGTTATTTCAGCACTTTCATTGAATTTACAAGTAGCGCTGGCAAGATTTGAAGCAGATGTTGCTACTGCCACCCTATACATACTGCCACTATCAGTATAAAGAGCAATAAAAGGAGGGTAAGCTACTGTATACTCATATTCCGACCCATTCCATGTTGGAGTAACAACGGTATCGGTTCCTGCAGAATTCCAGGTAACACCTCCATCGGTACTTCTTTCCCACCTGGAATATTTATAGTTATTATAGAATGAACGCACTACTGTTGACATTTCAACTAAATTACTATCACATATGAAAGGGTTTGGTCCGGGTATTAGATCCAGTTGGGGGCTACAGGTCTTTAAGGCTATATCATCTATTGCCCAATCATTTCCACCGCCACCGGGTGCGTTATTTCTAAGAGTCATGGTAAAGCTGGTTTGTGAGGGTCCTGTTTTATATACAAAAGCTCTTTGTACCCATCTATTCAGGGTATCGGAACCTGATTGAGTTCCGCCCAATCCCATGTAACGTAAATTGCCCGTGGTATAATAGTCCACGCCATCTATCGCAACTGCGATATTAGGCCTTACACCTGCAGAATCGCCTGGGTTTGTTGGAATATAACCTGCTGAACTGGTAAAACGACCCATCGAGTCACATCCGCATTTATAGCAAATATTTTTAAACCAGGCAGATATTTCATAGTACGTTTCAGGGCAAGCGCCTGAAACACTAAAAGCAAAAGCATCGTCTGTACGATACGAGGCATTAATTGCTAACATATATCCGCAAGGATTAGTAGAGCTGATTGCAGCAGCGGTATTGCAAGGCAAATTACCTTTAGCTGTATTTGTTGCGCCTGTATGATCACCACTTATATCCCAAACCCCGTGAACACGGGCTGCATTGGATTTGGGCAATAATTGGTTAGTGGATCCGGCAGCACTTGTGTTGTTGGCAATACCATAATAATAATCCTGGGGAGCTCCTGCGGCGAAGGTGGCATATATATAATTTGTGCTTGACGAAGTGCCCCTGTTTTGTGGGGCTCCTGTCGGACCTGCGGGTGCACCAAATGTGCCGTTACTTTCATCTCCTAAAATATTTGTTTGCGATACGCTGTTAGGGCATGCACCCGGGCTATTAAAGATCATAATGCTATCATCAGGAAATTGAATAGTAGAATAAATACCTGTGCTTGAATCCCGATAACTGAATGCGCCGCCTCCAAAATTTATTTTCTGTCCATAGGATGCATTTACTACAACCCGGTAGGTGGCAAGAATAATACAGTTCGCATTAACACCAGTATTAAATCTTGGTACGGACATACTATTTAATTCACCTCTTGCTGTTCTGCTTGCACCGACTCCCATATTAATTTGAATGGTAGTGTCAGTTCCGGCACCACCCGTTGTCAACCATCCTGCATCGGAATCAGCATTACTTTCAGTGAAGTATTTATATCGTTTCCCTTCGTTTGTTCTTAAGGTAATAGAATCTTTATAATGCAGACCTCCACCTGCTTTTAATGTATCATAATAAGCGACACTATCTATAGCTCTTACGCCTCCATTTGGTCTTACAACAAGGGTAGCTCTTATTTCTAAAATGTCTCCCGGATCTATTGTACCACCTGTAGCTGTATCACTCAAGTTTACATAGCTTTTAGAATAATCCAGTATTGCACTTCCTGTTGAAGCGGGGTCTGTAATACATAAACTAAATCCATAAGTACCTGCAGCAACCGGAGCTGCCAGCGTTTGATGTGTAAATCTTATATAATAGGTTTGTCCCACTGATAATCCAGCGCCGCTGTTTATAGTTGTTGTAGAAATCGTTGAAGCTGCTGACGCTGGCATAGTATAACAAAGAAGAGAGGTAAAAGAACCACAGCTTCCCGATAATATTTGCACACGGCCATTTCCACCGGTATAATAGGTTGCTCCAATTCCACTCAATTGAATTTGAGGGTATGCAGTTTGTGCAACAAAACTATACCATACATCAGGCGCCAACCCGCCACCACAACCAGCAATTAATGGGGATGATGCAGTTGCATTTAATAAAGTACCAGACGTACTTACACAAGCTGTACTACTTGTAAGTAGAATAGCTCCGGCACAACCATCATTAGAGGGTGGTGCAGCAACGGTTGTAACACATAATGTAAAGTTTGCACCACTACCAGAAGCTAATTGGTAAGCACTATATCCAACTCTAACATAATATGTAGTTCCATTGGTGAGGCCGGCCTGAGTTAATGAAGTTGCTCCAGCAACACAGTTTAAAGAAGTAAGACCTGCACACGTACCACTGAATAATTGTATTCTTAGGTTTGCTGAAGCAAGACTGGAACCAAGGCCACCTAAAGTAATAATATGTGTTGGTGAAGCAGTAGCCACAAAACTATACCAAAGATCATAATAAGGTCCGGCGCCACATGCTCCCCAAGATGTTGAAGAAGAAGTTGCCAAGGTAAAAGAACCAGAAGTAGCGTTACAGGTAATAGAAGGCGCCGTTAATCCAATTGCTCCTGTACACTCGTCATTTGCTGGCGGATGTTGCACACAGATATCAAAATTCCATTCACTTGATGTTCCTAAATTCGGACTGGTTTGGACATATAATCTTATATAATAAAAATTTCCTACAACAAGGCTTGGCAAAGTTCTTCTTGCATTTATACCGGATACATCCTGGCAACCGGCAATTGAAATTAAGCTTCCGCAAACACCGCTAAATACTTCCATATAAGTAGTAGTGGCGGTGAGCCTGGATCCAAGGTTTCCAATCGTTACAGTTTGCGAATCACTTACTGCCTGGAACCGAAACCACACATCGTATGTATTAGCTATAGTTGATCCAGCACATGCTCCGGCCGGACCGCTACTTGTTGCAAATCTCAGACTAGCGGTAGTATTACTGCATGAAAGGCCCGAGGGTAATGTTGTAGCTCCGCTACAATTATCATTAGCGGGGGGACTATTGGGATGTGTCACACAAATATCAAACCTGTCGTTTGTTGAAATTGCGGAGCCAATATTTGAAACACGGATATAATAAGTATTACCAATAGTCAAACCAGTACCTGTCATAGTGGTGGTACCACATACAATAGAAACTAATGAACCACAGGTACCGCTGAACAACTGTATTTCAGGGTTTGTAAAATTACTCTGAAGACTGCTTATTGTTACGGTTTGGGAGGTAGCCTGGGCAATGAATTTAAACCAAACATCATAGTGGGTACCACCAACACACCCAGCCGGAACGCCTGCACTGGCTGTAGCACTCTTTAAACGATATTGAATGTTATTACAGGAAGTATTTGATGTAAGTGTTGTTGCGCCAGAGCAATTATCGTTGGAAGGTTGCGCAAAAATATTTAATGAAAAAAATAAAGAAAAACAAACAAGCAAAGTTGTTTTTGGTATCAGTTGCAGTGGCCGTAATGGTGGTTTCATAGAAAATTGAATTCTTTTTGATATCTAAGGATGTTGGATCTTACAAAGAAACCCTCATCTAAGGTCTTTATCAAGAGTGGTTTTGCTGAATTCTATATAGCAGTTTTACGATAACAAATTGGGTACTTATGCTTGTGTAAAAAAAAAGAAGAAGTAATACTTTTGGCGAAATCCAATTTTGTATGAAAAACTCCACCAAAGTTTTTACACTTTTCCTATTATCATTTTTATTTTCTTCTTTCTCATTATTTTCCCAGGTTGGGACTAATAATATTTGTACTGGGGCCTTTAACATTGCGCCTGTTACCGGTGCTTGCCCTGCAACTACTTATAGTCTTCAAAATGCCAATGTTACGTCGGGCTTGGGAGCAGGCAATTATGATGCTTGGTATAAATTTACTACGCCCGCCAATATTCGAAACGTAGTAGTATCAATACCGTCTTCGGCTGGCGCTAGTTTATCTCCTGCTAACTTTTTTATACAAGCATTTCCTTCAAATACATGCCCAACAGATTTAACAGGTTCTTTGGGAATAGCTTCAGAAGGTGCTGCAGGTTTATCTCTTACAAACCTCAACCCAAATACCGAATATTTATTCAGAGTGTATAGTACCACCAACCCCACTGGCGGTACTGCAGCAAGTTGGAGTTATACTGTTTGTATTTCATATACAGTGGTTCCAGCAAATGATGATTGTAGTGTCACCTCTCCTGTTTTAACTATAGGCACAGCACTGGCAGGCACCGTGCAAAACGCTACGGCAAGTGCTGCAACAACGGGTTGCGCTACCGGTGCACCAGATGATGATGTTTGGTACAGATTTACAACAAGTGCTACTCAAACCTATGCCAGTATTAGTTTAACACCCGGTACACTATTAAAAGCAAATGGCGCAATGCTACAATTGTACTCTGGTGCTTGCGGCGGTTTAATCAGCATTGCATGTGGACAGGAAGAAATAACTGTAACGGGTGGGTTATTACCTTCAACACAATATTATGTAAGAGTGTACTCATCTGCTGCCTATGTAACTACGCCGGCAACTGGAACTGGTAATAACTTTAGTATCCTTGTATCATCGCCTGCAAGAGCAAATATTATCGCTGGAAAAATGAATGAAGTTTACAGGCAAACCATAATATCACCTGCTAGTGTACTTGAAGACCCCTGGGAAATTACTTTTGGCCAGGATAATTATTTATGGATTACAGAAGCAAAAGGTTATAAAGTAAATAGGATGAACCCTGTTACCGGTGCTAAACAAGTTGTGCTGGATGTCTCCCAAGGTAGTACATTTTTACCTGTATCAGATCAATCCTTTAACAGGCAATTTGATATTGCAGCACATAATCCACAGGGAGGTTTTGCAGGCCTGGTATTACATCCAAACTTTACAGGTGCAGCAGGTGGTGAAAATTATGTGTATGTTTCGTATGTACATACATGGATATCAGGTGTAGCATATACAAACAGGATTGTCCGCTTTTTTTATAATACAAATACCAACAGGTTAGAATCACCGGTATCAATATGCGATACTATACCCGGAAGCGGGGATCATAATTCTCAAAGAATGATCATTGCCCCTATGACAAAAGGTGGTTCAGATTACTATTTATTTTATGCGGCAGGCGATATGGGAGCAGGCCAACAGTTTCCAACATCCGCTAATGTAACCCGCCCGAACAAAGCACAGGTACGAAATTCTTACGAAGGAAAAATTTTACGTTTTGCGTTGTCTGATACCTGTTCTGGTACAGGTAATGAAAAATGGATACCAGCCTCCAATCCTTATAACAATGTAGTGCCAATTGTAGGAAAAAGTGCAGTATGGTGTACCGGTATCAGAAACAATCAGGGCTTTGCCTATAACCCCGAACTTAATATTTTATATGGAGCATCTCACGGCGCATTTAGTGACGATGAAATAAATATAATTGAAGGGTTTAAAAATTATGGTCATCCTTTAATAGTAGGCTACGCAGATGGTAATTATAATGGTACTACAACACCAGGACTAAGCACTAGTATTTCAGCGGGAGTACCCTTTGGGTATAATGACGCTACTTATACTGTTGATGGCCAGGCTGCAGCTGTGGGTACCTGCCCGCCTATTGGTAATGAAGTAACAAACAAAAATAACATTAATGCAGATTCTCTTTTATACGGAGCATATAAAGACCCATTATTTTCTGCTTATCCCGGCCCTGCTTCAGGCACAGGATCAGTCTCAACTATTTGGAGTGCTGCATCAACCCCCGGTGGCGCTGGCTGGCATTCGGAAGCATGGTCTGGTTTGGGCTATTATGGAAACACTTATATCCCAGGTTGGAAAAATACTTTGCTGGCCGCTGGATTAAAATGGGGAAGAACGATACGATTAAAGCTAAATCCAACTGGCACTTCAGTTATACCAACTGCCGGCGCTGATACTGCTACTTATTTTCAGAGCGGTAACCGTTACAGAGATATGGCATTTTCCCCTAATGGAAGAGATATTTATTTGTCGATGGATAGAAGCGCTGCTGGTTCTGCTGGTACTGTTGGTAACCCCCCTGCTACTGTTGGAAATTGCCTCGGTTGTGTAGTACGGTATGAATTTTTGGGTTACGCAGCAGATGCAACAGCCCTTGCAGGGAGTACTATTTCAAAATCAATTGATGTTACTAATGGTGCTGCAAATACGTGCAATACCGGTACAACAGTTACTATAAACGCGGAAAATGGCAATACTAATTTATGGGTGCCTATCACTGGCCCTGATGGAAATATAATGGCTGAAATTTATGCCAATGGCAATAATCTTGGCACTATAACTTCATCATTCTATCAAAAAACAGGAGGAATAAGAAGTACTGGAGGTGGATTAAAGTATTTAGATAGAAACATAACCATCACCCCACAGTTTCAGCCTACTTTACCTTTAGGGTCACCATTGGTAAAAATAAGGCTGTATATTTCAAAGGCGGAGTTTGATCTACTGGATGCAGATCCATTGAGTGGCATCTCGTCTATTAACGATCTAAAAATTTTAAAAAACAACGACCCTTGTAGTTCGACAATAATAGGAGCTACAACATTGGTTAATCCAACAAATACCCTCACTGCAGACTTGCAGCATGGAGCTAATGGATATGTATTACAAACCAATATTTCTTCATTTTCGTCCTTTTATTTTGCATCCAGTTTCAGCACCTTGCCTTTGGACCTTCTTACATTCACCGGTCAATTACAAAATAATAATTCAGTATTATTAAATTGGAAAACGGAGAATGAGATCAATACATCTCATTTTGTTATCGAAAGAAGTGCAGATGGCATTCGTTTTAACGGCATAGGAAATGTAACAGCCAATGGAAGAAACAATACAGGTGGATCTTTTAGTTATGCATTTACCGACAATGATGCAATTAATCAATCATCACAGAGACTTTATTACAGACTGAAAATGGTTGATATTGATGGCAATTTAAAGTACTCAAATATTATTTCTGTTTCATTCCCGCTTATTACTGGTAAGGTAAGTATAGCTCCAAACCCTGTACGCTCCACAGTGAAAGTATCAATTGCTGCAGAAACTGATGGAAGGGTGCAATGGGACTTAACGGATAATGTAGGAAGGGTAATACTAAAAGGATCAGAGAATGTGAAAAAAGGCGCCGGGAACAGCTTTACTATTAACATGAACAGATTATCGGCAGGTGCTTATAATTTAAGTGTCACGGGTGCCGGTATCAATCAGAATATAAAAATGCAAAAACGATAAACTAATCTTAGAAATTTTTTAAATCACATATTTTAAAAACCCCGTTATAAATGCCGGGGTTTTTTTGTTGCACGTTAAAAATTGAATCCTTTTAAAACAAGCTTAAAGAAATTCCTCCATAATAATTCCTGCCTGGTGCTGCATTATAATAGCGGCCTCCTGTAGCGTTTATATCATTCCCGAGACTATAGGTAACATCAAATGCATTTTCTATACCCGCAAAGAATTCAAGCTTGTTCTTTTTCTTCAGATCTTTTCTCCAACCTATTCTTGCACCTAAAAGATTATAAGAAGAAGCAAATTCAGAATTGGCATCATTTAAAGGAATGGGGTCACTGTAATAGTAAGTGAGATTAACATAGATACCGGCTTGAGTAGAAATATCTAGTCCCGAAGCCACCGTGTTTTTAGCTACACTTGGTAATTTTTTTCCGCTATAATCATTTGTAAGCTGTTTAAATTCGTCGTACGTAAAATTATTCCATGTATAACTAGCCCATACCTTAGCCGTATTGACAAAAGAATTACGATGCAAAAGCAAATAAGAAACCTGTAACTCTATTCCTCTTTGCTTTGTTGAACCTGCATTGACAAAATAATCACCGTTGCTTGCATCTCTCCTTTGTACAATTGCATTTTTTAAACGGTAATCAAAAACATTGACCTCTGCATATAATCTCCGCTGCAGCCAACTACTTTTAATTCCTGCCTCATAATTAATTCCATGTTCTGCATTCAGCTCTGTACTTATTACACTGGTAGAAGGCAATACTTCAGCCGTTGTCGGAGGAGAAAAGCCTTTGGCTACACTTGCATATAAATACAGGTCTGCTACAATTTTTTTTGAAACTGCCAATCTCGGTGCAGCTTCATTTTTATAAGATCTTGCTTGTTCCGCTAATGAAGGAATAGAGAGTCGTTTTATTTTTATTGATGATTTATTAATGCTAAGACC
>JBIOVR010000445.1:0-14643 GCA_044867875.1 Chitinophagaceae bacterium | reverse complement strand
AATCATAACAGAACGTGTATTGATAATTATAGTGAATGGTAGATTTATGATGAGTGTAATAAGTGAAATCAAAACCTGTTTTCAGCAAACATTCCTTTGTTAGTTGATCTTTATCTTTCCTGGTCGTCATCTTCTTTAAGATATTCCTGTTTTTCTTAAGGATGTTATTGATCCGCTTTGCTTCTTTTTCTTCCCCGAAAGCGATACTATTATGGTAGCTGTTCTTGCATCGTTCGTCACAAAACTGCCTGTCACGACGCCCTTTTGACAGATCAATAATCTTTTCACAATACTTACACTTTCTCGTTCCCGGTTTCATTTCATAAAAATAAAAATATCCGTTTGATAAAACGTTTCCGAACCGATATAAACGATTAAAGTTCTTTTGTCGCTTTGTTGTTGCCCCACCTTCGTCAAAATAAAAAAAGGAAATATGAAATCGATGAACAGAGTACAATTGATCGGCTACCTGGGTAAAGATCCGGAATTCAAAACAATGCCGGACCAGACAACAATGATCAAGATGCGCCTCGCTACAAATCATTGGTTTTCTCCGAATGCCGGAGTGAAAAAACAGTTCACCGACTGGCACACGATCACCATGTGGGGTAAACAACAAATTGAAAAATTCCGCAACTACCTTATCAAAGGCAGCCATGTATTGGTGGAAGGGCGTGTCATTTACAGGCCATATAAAGATGCACAGGGAAAAACGAAATATATAACCGAGATACGTGCAAACTACCTGGTCGATCTTGACCGCTAACGATCAAATCATATAAAATGAAAACGTTTAACTATAAAAGATCATTCAGAGTTATAAACTGGGGATGTGCGTTTGATTCAATGTTAGAATTGAAGTACGCGATCTCGATTCAAAAGGAATATGAGTATCTGCGTTCACACATTCCAATATACTATGATCCTAAAACGAGGCTTCCGACATTTTATATAAGGGGGAACATACGGCGCTACACCCCTGACTTTCTTATCCGTCATAAATTAACGAAGCAGGCTTTTCTTGTTGAGATCAAACCCCGTGCATTCCAGGGTAACGAACAACTGGCGATCCGCAAAGAGGTCGCGGAGAATTATATCCGTTGGAAACAATATGACTGGAAGTTCAAAATTGTGTACAGTGACGAAATAAAATTATCAGCTGATGAGCAGTCCCGGTTTACTAAACGTTTTAAGCTGATCCCCGGCTCTGAAAGAAAATTTTTGTTTAAAGAATTGAACGATCGTTATGATCAAAGTCAACCGCCGTTGTTCCGGAGTGCACCCTCCATCAGGTTGATCCACTTTGTCATGTTTGGTGAGGAAAAACTTTCTTTTAGATCAGCAAATTCTTCGTGATTCCTTTTTTATACCAGCGGATCTTTTCATAGCATCATCGTTGCGACGCTCCGTTTAACGTTCAATTCTTTATTCGGCAATAGAGGGAAGCTTATCGCCACCTGTTTTGTAAAACACGGACAGCAGGCGAAAGGCAAGTTAGTGGCTGCAGCGCCCAACCAAATCGTTCGGCATAAACACAAATACCATCGCGCAAGCCCATCTTTTATTCCGCCTGCGATTTGGTGTATTGCCGTAACACCGCCACTTACTGCTGGCCTTTCTTTTTGTCCTTTTTCTTTTACAAAACAATTTTTTTTCATCATTAAAACTTAAAACAATGTTAGTTATCGGAAGGATCACGAAAGATGCAGTTGTAAAACAACTCAAAGATGAAAGACAGGTAATTGAATTTTCAATAGCCGTTAATGATTGGTACAAACCGAAAGGCAGCGACACGGGTGTGAAAATATCAACCTTCTTTAATTGTTCATACTGGCTTAATCCCCGTATTGCAGAACGATTGAAGAAAGGAACGCTGGTAGAACTTTCAGGCCGGGCCGGCGTGAATGTTTACAATGATATGAAAGGCGAAGCAAAAGGTTCGCTGATATTTCATGTCAATAACATTAAAATCCATCAAATGATTAAAGCTGCAACTACTTCTGCTGTTCCTGCCGCAGCATCTACCGAACCTGATGAGGATTTACCATTCTAAAATTTTTTTAATGCAACCGCAACAGTACCACTTGCGGAATATAAATTAAATCTGGTAGTAAATTATGGCACATAACATTCATCTAAATGAACAAACAGGAAAACACAGTTTCTTTTCAGTAAAGGAAAAAGCCTGGCACGGACTGGGACAGGTTGTGCAGGATTATCCGACAAGCAGGGAAGCGATCAAATTTGCAGGATTGAATTATACAGTAGAAAAAAGAAAATTATTTACACTGAATTCAATAAATGAAGATCCTGAAATTGAAGTACCCGATTTTTATGCAACTGTAAGGACCGACACGGATGATATTTTAGGGGTTGTCGGCAGGGACTATGAAGTAATGCAAAATGCAGATGCATTTTCTTTTTTCGATGCGATTGTCGGGGGCGATGATGGCATACAATACGAGACAGCCGGCGCACTCGGAAAAGGAGAGAGGATTTTTATTACTGCAAAATTGCCAGACTACATCAAAGTGGGTAGTGATGATTTGATTGAAAAGTATTTATTTCTTACTACCTCGCATGATGGGTTCGGAAGTATCATGGCAGCATTTACCCCGGTAAGGATCGTTTGTAACAATACCCTAAATGCAGCATTCAGAAATTGCAGCAATGCAATTAAGATCCGTCACACTTCCAATGCAAAACAGAGATTGGAAGAGGCACATAAAGTAATGGGTATATCATACAAGCTGTCCGAATATCTTGAAACGGCATTTAATCAATGGTCAAAAGTCCGTATCACGGACAAACAGGTAATAAAACTTATCCAGCTTGCAATGGTTCCAAATAAGGAAGTGCTGAAAAATCTGAATGACGGCGCGTTGGACGAACTTTCCACTTGTTATAAAAATATGTGTGACTCGGTTTATGAATATGCAATGAGCAGCCCCGGTCAGCAAACAGAAACAACAAAAGGAACTGTGTTCGGCGCTTACAATTCTGTTACAGGATATTTTCAGAATTTAAGAAACTATAAAAGCGGGGAAGCAAAACTAAGATCCTTATTGTTTGGAGGAACAGCTCAACTAAGAACACAAAAAGCATTCGATCTCTGTGAAGATTTTGTCACCAAAGGTGAATCAGCGTTTAGATATAATTAAAACAAACAGTAAACCCGGGGCAACCCGGGTTTAATATCAAAAAAAGCTGCCGCCCGGTAGTTCGACAGATGCCTTTAGTGGGGGCGGCAGCTTGGGGGTTTATTATTTGATCGGAAATAAATTGTTCAGAATTTTTTGAGAACAGTGGTTGTTGCAATAAATCATTTAAAAGGGAGAACGAGACTTGTTATTTTTTCCGGAGAACAGAGTTTAATTCGGCAATTTTCAAAATTCCTTCCGGGGTAATTTTTATTACAAGTGTATCCTGTTGAACAGTAGTGACCAGTTTTTCCTTTTCAAGGTCCTGCAATAATTGCTGGATATCGGTCCATCCCTGCATATGGCGCAAGATCAGTTCTCTCGGTTTGCACGGATATGTTTCAGGTTTGGGATCATGTTTTGAAATTTCATAGATGGTTTGAAGTAACTGGTAGCTTTCCATAAAATAAAAATAGCGATATAGGGAATAGACGACGGGTAGATTTATTAACAAATAACGAAGCTTATAAGATATTAGGATTATTCCTTCATTAATTTCTTCACAAAGTTCGGCTATTGGGCTGCTGTAGCGGCAAAGAAATTTCCGGCATAAAGAAAACGATCCATCAATAAAGCAGATACTATTTATTCCGTTGCTTCTTTGCCTTGATTGCCCAAAGCCGGGCCCAGTTCCATAATTAATTTTTTAACGATTAAAACTAAGATTATGGAAAAGAAATTAAGCCTGGAAGAATTGAACAATGTATCTGAAATCGACATTGTTTATAAAAGAAAAGTTAACTGCAAAGTTTCAGAACGTCCGTTAATTAAATCTTCTTCTGATGTTTATGAAATACTCCTGCATTATTGGGATCAGGACAAGATCGATCTGATCGAAGAATTCAAAGTGCTGTTCTTAAACAGATCCAACAGGGTATTACAAATTTATAATGTATCAAGTGGGGGAATTACGGGTACTGTTGCCGATCCAAGACTAATACTTGCTGCTGCACTGAAAGTTGCTTGCTGCTCAATAATGCTTGCACATAATCATCCATCAGCCAGCCTGAAACCTTCAAAAGCGGACGAAGAACTAACAAGCAAGATCAAATATGCTGCGCAGTTTCATGATATAAAAGTGCTCGATCACGTTATTGTTAGTTCAGAAGGTTACTTCAGTTTTGCAGACGAAGGGGTTTTGTAAAAGCCCCTTTTTTTATTCAGTCATTTTAAAAAAATAAAAATGAGAATCAACCTGCGGCTATTATCAAATCAGATTGATTTCAATTTCTCGTAGAATTCCAGGAGATCAGCTTTCTTTAAGACCTCCACATGAATTGTTTTAAATTCTTCCTCAGATTCTTTCGTCAACGCGTTAATAATATCATCTTCAAAACGATGTTCTTTTGTCAGCAGACCTGCTTCAATAAGACGACATAGCACTAGAATATTTTGCCGGCTTGTAACCAGGTTGATCTTGCATTTTCCGGTCATTCCCGGGCTGCATAAGACTGTCTCAAAAACTTTTGATTTTTCTTTGTTTGCCACATTGCTCATACATCACATTTTATTATTTGAATAAAATAATTTCATTTGCAAATTTATTTTGGATGGCTGATATCCACCCCTTCAGAATTTGAACAGGTATTTTTCGGCAAGCCATCTGCATTTACTTTTATAAAAATTTCCGAGGTTGCTAAATCTGCAACCGGCAAGATGTACAAACGTGGCACGTTTGGGGCATCTTGCCCTCCACTCCGGAGTCGTTTCGGGGTTATTGAAAAAGAGAACTGAAATATTATTTGGTGAACTGTGAAAATGAAAGATGATGAAAGAAGCAAAACAGATCCGCAAAGGATGGCTTACTGTTCGTTTAAATGAAGAGGAAGAAAAAAGGCTGAACAAATTTTATAGCCGCACGACTTCAAACAGTCTGAGTGAATATGCGAGAGACGTGCTTCTAAGGGAGCCCGTAAATGTGCTATATCGCAATCAATCAGCAGATGAATTTTTGACAGAAATGATCCTGTTAAAAAACGAGTTGAATGCCATCGGCAAAAACTTTAACCAGGTAGTTCACAAGCTCCATACGCTGGACCATATCCCCGAAATAAAAGCTTGGACAATACTGAATGAATCAAGCAAGAAAAATTTCATGAAAAAAGCGGACGAGATCAAAGAAAAGATGAATCAAATTTATTGGCAATGGTTGCAAAAATAACGATACCGAATAGCATCAAAAGAGCACTAAATTACAATGAGCAAAAAATGAAGGAAGGAGTTGCGGAATGCATCTATGCTCATAATTTTTTGAAGGATGCTGAGCAGCTTAATTTTTATGAAAAGCTAAACCGCTTTGAAAAGCTCATATCACTTAATAAAAGGGCATCAACAAATACAGTACATGTTTCGTTGAACTTTGGCGCAAATGAAAAAATTGAGAAGGACAGGCTTGTTGAAATTGCTTCTGGGTACATGTCAAAAATTGGATTTGCCGAACAGCCTTATCTGGTTTATCAACACCTTGATGCAGGACATCCGCATATACATATTGTTACTACTAATATTCAAAAGGATGGTAAAAGGATTTCATTGCATAATCTCGGAAGGAATGAATCAACAAAAGCCAGGAAAGAAATTGAAATTGTATATAACCTGGTGAAAGCAGAAGATCAAAAAAAACGATCGGATGAAATAAAACCATTGAATGCGCAAAGAGTCCATTATGGTAGGTCAGCTACAAAAAGAAGCGTCATAAATGTTTTGGATGCGATCATTCCCAATTATAAATATGCTTCATTGGCTGAATTGAATGCGATTTTGAAACTATATAATCTTACAGCAGATAGGGGAAAAGAAGAAGGGATAATTTTCCGAAAGGGAGGACTTTTATACAGGGTATTGGACGATCGGGGAAATAAAATTGGCGTTCCCATTAAAGCCAGTTCCATTTATAATAAACCAACACTTTCTTATCTGCAGGAAAAGTTTACGGAAAATGAATTGTCAAAACAAGAGTATAAAAAAAGGTTGAAGACCTCTATTGACTGGATCATGGTAAAGCATCCTGAAAATTTAGAAGAGTTTAAGCAAGCACTGCAAAAAGAAAAGATAAATCTTGTTATCCGGCAAAATGATAACGGTGTTATTTATGGTCTGACTTATATTGATCATAATACAAAATGTGTTTTTAACGGGAGTGATATAGGCAAGGATTACAGTGCAAAAACTATCCTTAAGAAATGTGGTATTACACAAGACTATTCTGAAAAAGAAAAGGTCAATGAATTAAAGATGGCTCAAACCAAAATTCCCTGTCTCCCTGATAATATTCAAGAACAGCAATTCCCGGATTTAACTAAAGTAATAGATGATGTCATTATTCCTTCTGATGATATTTATTATTTACCATATGCATTGAAAAAACGAAAACGGAAAAGGAGAAAAAATTAGTAAAAAATAAAAAAGAAAAATATGTCAACAGGAGAAAATGAACAAGGTCTGAGAAAGATACTTGATCTGACAAGAATGATGAGTATTGCGATCCTGCTGCTTCATTTTTATTATTGCTGTTACGGAGCATTTAAAGAGTGGGAGATAAGGTCAGGCATCACAGACCGGCTCTTGCAAAATATTTATCATACTGGTTTGTTCAGCAATTTTCATAAATCTAAATTAATAGCGCTCATTGTCCTGGCAATTTCACTTTTTGGAGCACAAGGAAGAAAGGATGAAAAGCTTGGTTTCAAAAATGCCTTTGCGTATATGTTGACGGGAATGGTTTTATATTTTATCAGTTTCTTGATATTTAAATTGCAGATTAGCATTAGCGCTGTTGCAATTTCTTATGTGAGTGTAACCGCGATAGGATTTGTTTTGATACTGACAGGAGGGACTTTTCTTTCAAGAATAATTTATCTCAAGATGAACAATACTGTATTCAATTCTCTAAACGAAACCTTTCCCCAGGAGGAAAGATTGTTGAATAACGAATACTCAATTAACCTGCCTGCGAGATATAGCCTGAAAGGCCGGTTACGAAAAAGCTGGATCAACATCATTAACCCATTCCGGGCACTGCTTGTAATGGGTTCACCGGGAAGTGGTAAATCTTATTTTATCATTCAGCATATCATCAAGCAGCATATTCAGAAAGGGTTCAGCATGTTTGTCTATGATTTTAAGTTTGATGACCTCACCAAACATGCATACAATCAATATTTGAAATATCGTCATCAGTATCCAACTCAACCCCATTTTTATATTATTCACTTTGATCAAATTTTTAATCGTTGTAATCCTATTCATCCTGCGACGATGGCAGATATCACAGATGCGGCGGAATCATCAAGAACAATTATGCTCGGATTGAATAAAGAATGGATCAGGAAGCAAGGAGATTTTTTTGTGGAGTCCCCAATAAATTTCATTACTGCACTTATCTGGTTTTTGTGCAACTATAAAAAAGGAAAATATTGCACCCTTGCGCACGTGATCGAACTAGCACAAATAGAATACAGTAAGTTATTTTCTATTTTAAGAACAGATCCTCAAATTGAAGTGTTGATCAATCCGTTTGTATCGGCATTTCTTAATGACGCAATGGAACAATTAGAAGGGCAAATTGCCAGTGCAAAGATCAGCCTGGCGAAGCTGGCTTCACCGCAACTTTATTATGTTTTATCGGGTAATGATTTTACGCTTGACATAAATAACCCTGATGAACCAAAGATTGTTTGTATGGGAAACAATCCACAAAAATCGGCGACCTATGGCGCTGTGGTTTCTCTTTATGTAACTGCCTTGACCCGGATGATGAATAAAAAAAATTTGCACAAGAGCACTTTAATATTTGATGAATTTCCAACCATCTATTTTAACGGCATTGATAACTTGGTTGCAACGGCTCGTTCCAATAAAGTGGCAACAACACTGGCTGTCCAGGATTCGAGCCAGTTAAAGATGCATTATGGAAAAGAACAAGCCGAAGTGATTTTGAACATTGTTGGTAATGTTATTAGCGGACAAGTTTCTGGCGATACCGCGAAACAGCTGTCCGAACGATTTGGTAAGATCATGCAGGACAGGGAGAGTATTTCGATTAACAGTCGTGATACTTCAATCAGTCGCTCCAAACAACTTGAGTTGGCAATTCCACAATCAAAGATTTCGTCACTGTCATCAGGCGAATTTGTCGGTATGGTAGCTGATAATCCTGATCAAAAGATAGAATTGAAAACTTTTTGCGCCGAAATTTTAAATGATCATGATTCGCTGGCTAATGAGCAAGCTCTTTACAAAAGTTTGCCACAACTTTCAAACGTGACGCAGCAAGAAGTCTTCGATAATTATTTACAGATTAAAATGGATGTTCAGGGAATTATTCAAAATGAAATGGAAAGGATATTGGATACGCCGGAATTAGAAGATTTGATTATCAAAAAGTAAATGAAGATTTTGATAATCCGTACTTATTGAAGGCTCTTGGTGAGAACATCAAATGTGTGATTCATATGTTTTTGTATACCACAAACGTGGTATTGGACTGGGTTATCAAATCAGTACCTTTAAAATAACGTCATTCTCAATTATAGGACGTTTAGCATTTCATACCCCTAAAAAACTCCTTGGGTAAAATCGATAGTTATATTAAACATATAGCTTACGTCGTCCAATTCCTCTTAAAAATTACAAAAGACTTATAGGCCAATGATCATTTAAATTCCTTGTCAATGAATCCTATTGTTAATAAAAACCTGCCTGATTCCCAGGAAAAAGAAAGCGCAAGGAGCAGCACATCTTTTATAAACAATGCGCAAAACAATTCTGCCAGAACTAAACCGAACCTGATACAAATTCCGTCCATTACTCTGCCAAAAGGAGGTGGGGCAATTAAAAGTATCGATGAGAAATTTTCCGTGAATGCACTTAGCGGTACTGCTTCTCTAAATGTACCACTGCCATTTTCTCCTGGTAGAAATGGCAATACCCCATCACTGACGCTTACTTATAATTCCGGCAGTGGCAACGGCGCATTTGGGCTTGGCTGGAGCGTAGAAGTTCCCGCCATTCAAAGAAAGACCGACAAACAGCTTCCGAGATACATGGACAGCGAGGGATCCGACACGTTTATTTTCTCAGGGGCGGAGGATCTTATTCCTGTTCCCAATGACAATGCTAATAATACGGGCTCAACCCGCTACCGTCCAAGGATTGAAGGATTATTTGCAAGAATTGAAAAGATAAATGAGAATGGAAATATTTATTGGAAAGTAAGATCGAAAGATAACATCGTATCGGTTTTTGGAAAAAGCGATGACAATAAATTGTTCAGCCCTGTGAATGGTGAGGAAAATAAGATCTTCAAGTGGTGCCTGGAATATAGCTATGACGACAAGGGCAATTTTACAAAATACAATTATAAAAAAGAGGATAAGGACAATGTCGAGTCCGCTCTTTCAGAGAAAAATCGTTTAAATGGTCTTGCCGCCTTTGCGAACATTTATCCTAAAGCAATTCAGTATGGAAATAAAGTCGCCTATTATGAAAATGACAGTTTGCCAACCGAATTTCTTTTTGAACTAATATTCGATTATGGCGAACATGATAAAGAAAAGCCAACAACAAAGCCGGCGGTGATCGATGGTAAAGAGAAAAAATGGTCGTTGCGCAAAGACCCGTTTTCAGATTACAGGGCTGGATTTGAAATAAGAACTTATCGTATCTGCGAAAGAATAATGATGTTTCATCATATGAAACCTGAATTGGGTATTGATGATTATCTCGTAAGAGCACTTGAACTTAGTTACCAGGAAAATCCTCATCTCACTTATTTAGAGAAGATCACACAAACGGGCTACATATGGAACCCGGATGAAAGTCTTAAGTCTAAAAAGTCTCTTCCCCCGATGCAGTATACCTATTTCAAACCCGGGTTTTCCAATAAGGTAAAGGAGATTTCGCCGGAGGATATTGTTCATGATCCGGTCGGAATCGATAATCAGTTATATCAATGGACTGATCTGTATAATGAAGGAATTTCAGGAATATTAACCGAACAAGCAACAGGTTGGTTTTATAAAGAGAACTATGGCAATGGTAAGTTCAGCAATGCAAAACTGGTAAGTCCGAAGCCATCATTTGAAGGATTAAACGATGGAACGGTGGCCTTCCAGGATCTGGAAGCTAATGGAAAAAAATTTCTTGTAACAACAACCCCATCTATAAAAGGATATTTTGAACTGACGGAGGAAGATGAGTGGATATCACTTTATCCTTTTACCAATTATCCGAATATCGATTTAAGAGATCCCAATATAAAATTCCTGGATCTGGATGGAGATGGAATAGCAGATCTGTTGATTTCACATGAACAGGAATTTATCTGGTACGCATCGAAAGGAAAAGCGGGGTATGATGATCACAGCATTGCTAACAAAGCACATGATGAAGAAAAAGGACCGGTAATTGTTTTTTCAGATAAGGATGAAAAAATGATGATCGCTCTCGCCGATATGACTGGGGATGGTCTTGCCGATATTGTTTTGATCACGAATAGCAGCGTTTGTTATTATCCGAATTTGGGTTATGGTCGGTTTGGCGCCAGGGTCACAATGGAAATGACAGGTTGTTTTGCATCCACAACAACATTTACCCAGCAATACCTGTACCTCGCTGATATTGATGGATCAGGTACGACTGATATTATTTATACCGGGAGTGACGCGATACAGGTTTGGTACAATCAAAGTGGTAACCGCCTGGCTCAGCCTTCAGAATTTTTTAATCCTTTTCCAAAAATCGATAACGAAGCAAAGATTTCATTTATTGATCTTTTGGGAAATGGGACCGCTTGCCTGGTATGGTCATCTCCTTTGCCTGAACATAGTGGAGCTCCCTTGAAGTACATTGATATTATGGATGGCAGGCACCCACACATAATGTATGGTTATAAAAACAACCTTGGTAAAGAAGTTACACTCGAATATAAGAGTTCGACTCATTACTATCTCGAGGACAAAAAGAAAAACAGGAAATGGATCACGAAGCTTCCTTTCCCTGTACAATGTGTGAGCAAAGTGGTAGTGACAGACAAGGTAGCGCAAACAAGATTTGCAAATGAATACACCTATCATCACGGGTATTATGACGCAATTGAAAGAGAGTTTAGGGGTTTTGCAATGGTAGAACAAAAAGATACTGAGGAGTATGATCATTTTGAAAAAGAAACCCAGGGAAACGCAGCAGTAACTGTAGAAAAAAAATTATTTCAACCGGCAGTGATAACTAAGTCATGGTTTCATACCGGTGCATTTTTGAATAGAAATAAATTCTTTCATTTGCTGCAGGATGAATATTATCCGAATGCACTTATAAAAGAGGGTAAGATTACTGATGATGAAGTAATCAGAACATTGGATAAATATACATTACCGGAGACCGGGTTTCAAACCGACCTCTCTACAGATGATCTGATCGGGTCTTGCCGTGCATTGAAAGGTTTGCCACTTCGCAAAGAGGTATATAGTGAAGAAGGCAATGAAGAAATTCGACTTCATCCATACACAGTTATTCAAAATAATTACGACGTACAATGTTTACAAAAAAAAGGCGATCAGAAGCATGGCGTTTTTCTGAGTCATGAAAAGGAAACGCTTGCCTTCCAGTATGAACGAAATCCTCTCGATCCAAGAATAGCTCACTCTATCAATATTGAACTTGATAAATATGGAAATATAAAACAGGCAGCTTCTGTTGTATATGGCAGAAAAAAAGAAGATGACACACTGCCGACAATTAATGACAGGAAGCAGCAAACCAAACAATATATCACCTACACTAAAAATCTGTTTACTGAAATAGTTGACAAGCCACAAGCATATTGTGTACCGGTAAAATGGAGTTCGGAAACATGGGAACTGAATACAGCAGGCCCGGAAAAAACTTTTTTCACTAATACGGAGATTACGAACAGGTTTGCCAATGCAGGAATAAAACCTTACGAGAAAGAAACCCTGATCAATGAAAAAAGGAAAATCGAAGATTCCAGGACACTCTTCCTGAAAAACGACTTAACAGGGCCGGTGGCTCCAGGTTTTATTGATATACCGGCATTACCTTATGAAAATTATTTGCTGGCCTTTACGCCATCCCTTTGGAATGATATTTATAATACTAAAGTGGATGAAAGTCTGCTCAGGGATAAAGCCCTGTATGTTCAATTTGAAAATGATGGCAATTACTGGATAAAATCGGGGAGAGCATATTTTCACCCGGACTTAACTGCAAACCCGCTTACTAAGAAAATAGATCCTCCGACGGCAGCGGATGTTGCCTTTGCAAAGAACAATTTCTATTTACCTGTGGCTTACGAAGACAATTTCAAACGCCTGACAAAAGTTTTTTATGATCAGCATAAGCTGCTTTTAAAAAGAATGATTGATGCGGCTGACAACGAAATATCCGCGGTAAAAACCAATTATCGCACATTAACACACATTCAACTACGTGATGTCAACGATAATATTAGCGGGGCGAGGTTTGATGAGCTGGGTTTACTAACACATCGATTTGTGATGGGCAAGGAAAATGAATTCAGGGGAGATAAGATGGACCCATTAACGATTGAATTGTCTGAGCTAGACCAACCAGGTTCGTTTTTAGAGTATGAATTTCGGTATCATGATTCCAATGAAGTATTGCCGAATCGGGTGAAATCTTCTGTACGCGAAAAACATCATTATAAAGAAACCGCAAATCCTAACCAACCCGAAATAGAAATTGATATTAAGTGGCAGGAAAGTTTTTCTTATTCGGACGGTTCGGGTCACGAAGTACTTAAAAAAGTACAGGCGGAACCCGGACAGGCACCAGAAAGAGATCAACAAGGAAAATTGGTAAAGGATGTTTCAGGGAAAATAAAATTAAAGGATACAGGAGCTGCCCTGCGTTGGATCGGCAACGGAAGAACGATCTTCAATAATAAAGGTAATGCCGTTAAACAGTACGAACCTTATTTTGATTGTATTCCCGAATATAACGATGAACCCCAACTGGCAGAACTGGGATTTACATCAGTAATTTTTTATGATGCCGCGGGCAGGGTAATTCGTACTGAGCACCCTAATGGAACGTATTCAAAAATTGAGTTCAATGCATGGATGCAAAAAATCTTTGATGAAAATGATACAGCAGGGAGTGACACGGCTGTCGATGATTTAGAAGTTACCAAATGGTATGCGGAACGAATCGATGCTGCAAAAGGCGAAGCGGAACAACAAGCCGCAATAAAAACCCAAGTACATTACAATACACCTTCCGTGAGTTACATGGATAGTTTAGGAAGAATTTTTCTATCGGTTACACACAATAAGACCAAACGAACCAACGAGGATCTCATCCAGGAATTTTATTATATAAGGACCGATCTTGATATTGAAGGAAATGCCAGGAGCATAAAAGATGCAAGGGGTAATGAAGTGATGAACTGGAAATATGATATGCTTGGTAATATCTGCTTCCAGCATACTATGGATGCCGGGGACAGGTGGATGATGGCTGATGCCACAGGAAAAGCAATCCGTTTGTGGGATAACAGGGGTCAGCAATTTTTCTATTACTATGATGAACTTAATCGCCCGTTAAAAACAGCGGTTAAAAAAAATGCAGGAGAGGAAATATTTGAAAAATATGAATATGGCGAGAGCATTCCGCAAAACAAAAAAAATAATCTGCGGGGAAATTTGTACAGGCACAGTGATACAGCAGGTATTAATGTAAATGAGATTTTCGACTTTAAAGGCAACATACTCAGATCAACAAGGCAATTATTAAAAGATTATAAGAAACTGCCAAACTGGGATGTGCCGCAGGATGTCGATGACGAGATATTTGGCAATGAAATAAAATATGATGCACTCAATAGGGGAATAGAAATAAAATCCCCGGATAATAGTATTGTAATTCCAACCTATAATAAATCCGGCCGTCTTGGTAAACTTGACGTAAGAATTAAAGGGAGCAACGTGGTCACTCATTTTATAACCAGGATTGATCACAATGCCAAAGGCCAAAGAGAGAAGATCGTGTATGGAAATGATTCCGCACTGGATATCACGACGACATTTTATACTTACGAATCTGAAACGTGTCGCCTGACCAGGCTGCTTACTATAAAAAAAGACGATAGCAGTGTGTTACAGGATTTGAATTATACGTATGATCCTGCCGGTAACGTCACCAGGCAATTTGACAATGCGCAGAAAACGAAATTTTATGGCGGTCAAAAAATTGAAGCGCAAAACAATTATGTATATGATGCGATCTACCGGTTGATCGAGGCGGAAGGTCGGGAGCATTCCGGGCAAGTGAGTGTAGATGCACAGGATAACTGGAATGACGATTGGTGTAAAAACAGTTTGCAGGCCAACTCTGACATACAATTAAGAAACTATACTCAAAAATATTTCTATGATGAAACCGGGAATATAACAAAGATGAGACA
>JBIOVR010000444.1:0-3601 GCA_044867875.1 Chitinophagaceae bacterium | reverse complement strand
GGCATAGCGATGTTCCTCTGGATTTTTTGATATTGGGTCTTTTTGGACTTAGTTCAATAAATTTCAACTTAGGAATTTCCTTCGTGTTTTTTTTGATTGTTTACTTGGCATGTTATATAATTTGTTTCTTAAAACCTATTCCAATCTTTCAGTTATCTTCTGTGAAAAAGCCATTTCGCATGTTGGGACTTGAAAGAATCAATATCCAGCGAGATAATTATCTTGCCATAACTATTTCTTGGTTTTCGGGTTATTTTGTACTCTCAATTTTGATTGATGTAATACAACAGTTATTTGGTGTAACGTTGGGAAACCCTTTAACGGCTAACCCGTTATTGTCTTTTTATTATCTGTCTGCGGCTCCTCTTAATGAAGAAATATTCTTTAGGGTGATCCTTTTAGGGTTACCCTTGTTCATATTATTCGTTCCATTTGGTAAAGGTTTATTCCTTTCAACACTCTATCATCCATACAAGAATGTTCCGTATGAGAAAGGAAAATACACAACTTTAGCAGTAGCAATAATTATTGTATTGAATTCACTGGCTTTTGGATTATCTCATGTACTATTTGGAGGAGGCTATGAAATAGGAAAAATAACTCAAGCTGCTTTGGGTGGCGTTATAATAGCTTGGTTATACTATAGGTACAGTCTTTCTTCAGCAATAACTTTCCACTGGATTTCTAATTTTGTATTTTTTGCTTACAGTATTTTTGGATTTTTCTTGTTCAAGAGTCCATGGAATACTGAATCCGACAATCTATTCCTGGCTATCGTATCAGTGGTTTTCATAGTAATGGGTATCATATTTTTGTACGGGCTTACAGAACGGTTAATTAAAAAATATTTGAAAAAATCAAAAATGTAAATTTTTTCACAATTTCAAGTGTGTTTTAAGTCCTTTGTACCTATTTCGAATAGTAACTTCAGTGACACCGGCTGCTTCCGCTACATCTTTTTGTGTCTTATTTTCACCGTTCATTACACATGCCACGTACAGGGCTGCTGCAGCTAACCCCATTGGATCCTTGCCAGCTGATATTTTACCCTCTTCTGCTTTCTTTAGAATTTCTAATGCCTTTCTCTTGGTTTTTTCTGTAAGGCCGGCCTTGCTTGCTATTCTTGCAACACATTTTACTGGATCAACCACTGGCATTTTAAGATCCAACTCTCTAATCAGTAATCTATAACATCTTGCAACGTCTTTCTTTTTTATATTACTGGCATTTGCTACATCTTTTAGTGTTCTAGGTGTTTCTGTATCCCTGCATGCAGCATATAGTGCAGCTGCAACTAGTGCTGAGATAGATCTGCCTCTGACCAAACCCTTTTCTAACGCCTTTCTATAAACATAAGCAGCTTTTTCAATCACTGCATCACCCACTGCCAATTTGTCCTTTAGTCTGTCCAATTCACTGAATGCTTGTCTAAAGTTCCTGTCAACCGGTTCATGGACTTGACTCCTGCTATCCCATGTTCTTAACCTTTCGATCGTGCTTTTCATAGACGCAGATAAAGGTTTGCCAGAAGCATCCTTATCCACAGGCCCAATAATCGTGGCCAAGCCCATATCATGCATTGCCAATGAAGTAGGTACACCTGCTCTGCTTCTATCCTCGTGTTCTTCTTTGGAAAAGGCTCTCCATTCTGGTCCAGTTTCTTCTATCCTTTCTGTAACAACAAAACCACAGTTCCCGCAGAACATTTCCCCAGTCGAATTATCTGTAACCATTGGACCTTTGCCACATCGTGGACACCGGTCACCAAACATAGAAATATCTTTTACCAATATTTATCACCATAAAACTTATAAAGTAATTCCACATGTATTTATATCTTTCCTTACATATAAATATATCGGAAATTATCGAAATAAATAAGTTAATACTTTGCTTTGGTTCTTTTTCTCCTCTCTACTTTAGCGTATTTTTTGCTCTCGCTTCTTTGTGAACTGTAAGCATGAGTTCTTTTTTCACTTTTGTTGCTCATAGATCAAAATGATAGGCGATTATTTATATACTATAGTTTTTCCCAGCTGAAATGACAAAGCTAAAATAATGAATTTATACCGCATTATTCCTTCAATACTTTATTCATGTGGAATATCTTTCATGTGCTGGCTTTTTTGACAGCACTTTTCGCTCTAATTCTTTTCAGTTCCAATAATTATGCCTTTTCTCAATTGAATCAGACAGGCGGATATGCTGACCAGGTTAAATTCATAAGATTTTCTAACGAAAATGTCGCATACCAGGAAGTGAGTAATGGTCATCTTGACAGCTATTTTTTTCAAATTCCTTTGCAACTTGTTGAATCAGCTAAAAAGAACCCAAACTTAGAAGTTTTTGAGAAAGAGGGGCTTTCTTATGGGCTGCTATTAAATCCATATAACGGAAGCCAAACATTCAATCCTTTGTCGATCAAAGAAATTCGTTTTGCATTGAATTTTTTAATAGACAGGAACTTTATTGTAAATAATATTTTAAAGGGGTTCAGTGATCCTATTGTAGAGCCATATGGGCCCACTTCACCAGAATATCGTAATGTGTTACCTGTAGTTGATCCATTGAAGATCCGTTATGATGTAAATTTTGCTACTAAAAGTATCAATGATGCTATGACAAAAGCAGGAGCGGTAATGGACCAAACTGCTAAGTATGTCATAAACGGCAAGCCTGTATTAGTTAAGATTTTGATCAGAAATGACGATTTGATAAGAAAATCATTTGGTGATTTTGTTGCCTCTGAAATTGAGAAAGCAGGATTTACAGTCATTAAGGAATATGGTGACTTGACAAAAGCAAATCGAGTTGTTTACGGATCAAACCCTGCGGATTTAGAATGGAATGCGTACACCGAATCTTACATATCCAGTTCGTTCTCAAGGTACAATCCAACAACTGTCAGTCAAATGTATGCCCCTTGGTTTGGAAATATGCCTGGGTCTCAGAATCCAGGCTTTTGGCAATACTCTAATTCGACAATTGATGATGTTACGCAAGATCTCGTTTTTAATAATTTTACATCTGAAACTGAAAGAAATAACTTGTTGCAGCAAGCGGAGTCTGTGGGTTTGCAAGAAGCAGTGCGTCTCTTTTTTGCGAGATCCTTTGATCCTTACATTGCTTCATCAAAAATTAGTGGCCTAATCAATGATTATTCTGCTGGTATCGCTAATAAATTGTCTTTAATAAACGCTATTAAACACGATGTCGATAATTCTACACTCAATATAGGAATGAAGGAGGTATACCAAGGTGCCTGGAACAATGTCAAGGGATGCACAGACTTTTATTGTAGGATTATTTATTCACTTGTCACTGACACTCCGACTATATCTAACCCATATTCTGGGGACCCTGAACCCTCTAGAAACAAATGGACCCATCTGTTCTCAAAAAGTCCTACTGATACTATCTTAGTTCCAAGTGATGCTGTTATTTGGAACCCTTACAATCAAAGTTGGGATAAAAACCAGAATCAGAGTAACTCTGCATTAACCAAAGTAGCGATGGAGCCTTTGTTTTCAAAATGGCATAACGGGAAATTTATGGACAAGTACGATCTTCTGTACTCTTATTATTTTCCATTCGAATGGTC
>JBIOVR010000443.1:0-2360 GCA_044867875.1 Chitinophagaceae bacterium | reverse complement strand
TAGCGAAAAGATTTTTCTTTAAAGCCCAGGGCTATTTTGACAAAGGATCGAGTACAATCGGGCTTCATTTGGCGATACAAGATGCAATGCAGGCTTATAAGGCAGATCCTACCGCTGCATATATTCTAAATACACTCTCTTCTTTGCAACTGGATAATAATAAGCCAGACAGCGCCATTTATTTTGGCCGCTTAGCTATGACACAGGCGCCACTTTGGCGTTATCCATATATGAATATGGCTAATGCATTTATTAAAAAGAATAAACAAGATTCTGCGTTGGTTTATTTTAAAAAAGCGTTGGCAGTGGATGATTCAAGAGCCGATGCTTATGTAGACCTTGGTTATTTTTATTTCCAGCAACACAACCTTGATTCTGCAAAAGTTTATTACGAAAAAGCTTTATTGCTTGATCCGAAAAATGCACCAGCAAATAATAATATGGGTTGGTTGTTGCGTGAATCAAGACAATTTGACCAGGCCCTTATTTATTTCAGAAGAAGCCTTGCAAATGATCCGGCATTTTTTAACGCATATAACGGTATCAGCCGTGTATTCACTGACCTGAGAATGTATGATTCGGCCCGTGCTTATTATCAAAAAGCGATGAAGAATTATCCGGATAAATTGATCACTGCAAATTATCTCGGACAATTTTACCAGGAGATCAACCAGGTTGATTCAGCCCGTGCATACTATGTACAGGCAGCCGTGTATGATCCAAACTATGATGCACCTTTTATTAACCTTGGTAGATTATATGCGCAAACAAAACAATACGATTCCGCAACATATTATTATCGTAAGGCACTTGATCTTAACAGTAAAAATTTCCGGGGCTATAACCAATTGGGAATGTTATTTACTGACATGAAAAGTTATGACTCGGCTTATTATTATTATAAAAAAGGGCTAGAGCTGAATCCTGATAACACTATTGTGCTGAATAATATGGGGCTTGCCTATTACAACAGCGAAAGACTGGATTCAGCATCCGTGTATTTTCGAAAAGTATTGAGTGTAGATCCTGATAATCCTTATGCGGCTAATAATCTTGGACTTGTTTATCATAAAATGAGGAAATTGGATTCCGCCATGTTTTATTATTCCAGGGCAATGACGCTGAAAAAGGATATGCCTTCAGCACAGGGCAATATTGGAAGATTGTTGTACGAAACCAAAGATTATGATGGCGCAAAGTATTATTTAAGAAATCTTGTTGAGGCACATCCTGACGATATGCGGGCCTTATCAAATCTTGAGCAAGTGTACAATCAAACAGATCAATTTGATTCTGCCGTTTATTATTACAATCGTTCATTGCAAAAAGGTGTTGTCAACGCTTCTATGTACAATAATCTTGGTCGTTTATATTTCTCTGATGAAAAATTTGATGAAGCGGCGAAATGGTATAATAAGGCTATTCAATATGATCCTAAAAACGCGATGGGCTATTATAACCTGGGTACTGTTTATGCAAATCTTCAGCATGCGGACTCGGCGGTTGTTATGTACAAAAAAGCTTTGGCGCTTGAGCCAACTTATTTTAATGCCAACCTGTATCTTGGTGTCGCCTATCATGATCTGAAGAAATACGATTCGGCGATCACTTATACCACAAAGGCTATACTTCTTAATCCAAAAGAGAATCTTTCTTATTATTATTTAGCACAGAGTTTTGCAAAAAATAATAAGCCCGAAGATGCATTGCGTTATTTAGAGCAGGCATTGCAAAGAGGATATAATCTTTATGAGTTTATTGTTGTAGACCCTGATTTTAACAGTATTCGCAAATACCCTGCTTATAAAGCAATGATGAAAAAATATTTCCCCAAGAAATATAACCCGGCTGACGATGAATAAGCCTTTCCATACTGTAGTTGTTTTTAATTAGTAATTTCCTTTTGTAAATCTATTGTTATGAGAAGAATTGTATGCATTCTTTTTGCCGGCTTTTTAAGTATTTATTTATCTGCACAAATAAAAAAAGCACCTGAAGTAAAAGATGGAGATGGACCGTGGCCGCAATTAATTATTCGTGGAGTTACTTTGATCAATAGCACAGGTGCGCCTCCTGTTGGCCCGGTTGATATTGTTGTTGAGAAAAACAGGATCGTGCAGATCGCCAACGTCGGTAATCCGGGATTGCCCATAAATAATGAGGGGAGGCCAAAATTGAAAGAAGGTGGAAAGGAAATGAATTGTGAAGGAATGTTTTTGCTTCCCGGCTTTATTGACATGCATGGCCATATTGGCGGCACAGCACAAGGCACGCCGGCAGAATATGTTTTTAAACTTTGGATGTCACATGGCATCACAACAATTCGTGATCCAAGCTGCGGCAATGGACTTAATTGGGTG
>JBIOVR010000442.1:0-4661 GCA_044867875.1 Chitinophagaceae bacterium | reverse complement strand
GGGTTCTTGCGAACTTCTTCCATGAAAATCGGAATTTTTTCTTTTAGCTTTTCAAAATTGAGATTCTGAAGTACAAACTGTACAGGGTTAGCACCACGACCACCAAGACCTACTGAAATAGTTTGTTCTTGTGTAGCGAATACCCGGAGATTATTATACCTGCGGAACATACGATTCATTTGCTGAGCGATATCATCCTGCGATCTCTTTCTTTCAGATGCGTCTACCAAACCCATACTTACAAATGCTGCATTGCTTCCGCCACTACCGCTAAAACCAGGAGCGAATGTGAGCACCACATTTTTTTCAGGAATTGAATCAAGTAATTGCTGTGTGATCTCATACGAAACTCTGTCAGTAAAATCAAAGTCCACACCTTCAGGTCCTGTAATACTTGTGCGAACACGATTACGATCTTCCATTGGAGCTAACTCAGATGGTAAACCACTACCAATAAAAAATATAATTGCTAAACAGGCAAGTATGATGATAAATGCAAACCAGCGTACACGCATAAATCCCTGCAGTGATGATTTGTATAGATTTTCAAGACCGGTGAAGAATGGTTCTGTTTTTCTATAGAACCAGGAATGTTTGTGTGGATTTTTTTTCGCCATGTAAATGTTCAGCACTGGTGTTAGTGATAAAGAAACAAATGCTGAAATAAGAACAGCACCAGCGAGAACGATACCAAACTCACGGAAAAGTCTTCCCACAAATCCTTCTAAGAAAATGATAGGAAGAAAAACGATCGCCAGCGTTATTGACGTAGCTATTACTGCGAAATAAATTTCTTTTGAACCTTCAAGGGCAGCTTTATGTTTATTCATGCCCTCTTCCATTTTCTTAAAGATGTTTTCTGTTACAACGATACCATCATCCACAACAAGACCGGTTGCAAGCACAATAGCAAGCAGGGTAAGTACATTGATGGAAAAACCCATCAGGTACATGATAAAGAAAGCACCGATGAGTGAAACAGGAATATCGATCAATGGACGAAGAGCCAGCGTCCACTCCCGGAAGAAAAGAAAAATGATGGTAACAACTAACAGGATCGCAATGATAAGAGTTTCTTTTACTTCCTTGATAGCATTGCGTACAAAAGTGGTACGATCATAACCAACCTCGAAAATAATATCAGGCGGCATATCTTTTTTTATCTCTTTAACCCTTTTATATACCTCATCAGCGATCTCTATCTGGTTGGCTCCCGGTTGTGCGACCACACCCAGGTTTACCGAAGGCACATTATTTTTTCTTGAAACTGATTCCTCATTATCCGCACCTAATTCTGCATAACCAACATCCTTATATCGAACAACACCATTATTATCCTCACGCAGTATAAGATCATTAAACTCTGTTTCGGTGGTCAGTTTGCCAAAAGTCTTTACAATAAGCTGTGTTGAGTTACCGCGGATCTTTCCACCGGGTAATTCAATATTTTCCCTGTCCAATGCCTGCCGGATATCATTAATCGTAAGTTTATAGGCGGACAGTTTTGAAGGATCTATCCAGAGACGCATGGAATATCTTTTTCCAAAAACACTCACACCACTTACACCAGAAACAGTTTGCAACCTTTCTTGCACAACGTTCTCTGCATAGTCTGTTAGCTCTAGTAATCCTTTACTTTGACTTTGGATCTGTAAAAATAGAATGGGATCAGAATCGGAATCGGCCTTACTTACTGTTGGTGGTGCATCTATATCCTGTGGCAGATTACCAAGTGCCTGAGAAACTTTATCTCTTACATCATTTGCCGCTCTTTCAAGATCTACGTTCAATTCAAATTCAACCGTTATATTGCTGGCACCAGTAGAACTTGTTGAAGTGATATTCTTTACTCCCGGCACACCATTAATTGCTTTTTCAAGTGGCTCGGTTATTTGTTGTTCAATAATATCAGCATTTGCTCCCACATAAGATGTTCTTACATTCACTACAGCAGGATCGATCGCTGGATATTCACGAATGCCCAAATATTTATAGCCGATACCACCAAAAATGATAATAATTATCGAGCAAACTATTGCAAGTACCGGTCGTCTTAAACTTAGTTCTGATAAATTCATGTTGTCAGTGGTCAGTGGTGAGATATGAGTTTATGAACTCCGATCACACTACTTATAATTTGAACGTTATTATAATTTTTCTACGAGAGCTTTTATTGAACCTTCTTCAACTTCACATCTGCCCCTGGTCTTAAAAACAAAAGTCCGGTTGTTAGAACAGTATCACCAACACTCAAGCCTGTCAATACCTGCACACTAGAGCTATCTCTTATCCCGGTAGTAATATCTGCCGGCATAGATTTTCCTCCTTTATATAAGTACACTAATTTTTTTCTACCCAGCGGTTGTACAACAATTGTTGGTACCATGATCGCATTTTCATTTTGGCCCAATACAATTTTTACTTTGGCAAATACTCCAGGGATCAAAGAGGCATCGCCATTCCTTACAATACCCCTTATGGCAAGACTTCTTGTATTCTCATCCATTTTTACTTCTGATGCAATAATATTTGCTGAATAATTTTTATCAGAACCATCGACAGTGAAATTGATGCTTTGCCCGGTTCTCAATTGTGATCCATATTTTTCCGGCACATTAAATTGAATTTTTAATAGGTTCACCTGGCTAATAGTAGTAATGATCGTAGCTGAGGTAACATAAGCACCATCGCTAATATTTTTCAAGCCAAGCTTTCCACTAAAAGGCGCCCTGATCTCTGTTTTGCGAACTGCTTCTTTCAAAATATCAATATCTGCTTTCAGGTTACTAACCCCTAAAAGACTAAGATCATATTCTTGCTGACTGATACCCTGGATCTTTATAAGTTCTGCTTGCCTTTTTTCGGTTTGTTCAGCTATTTGTAATTGCACGTCCAGTTTTCTTAATTGCGCCTGCAGGTCACCATCATATAACTTGGCAAGTAATGCACCTTTGCTAACAAATGTTCCTTCCCTCACATTCAATGCAACCACACGCCCCGATACTTCAGGATGGATCTCTGTGGTTTCATTTGCCAGTATAGTTCCGGGAATTTCAATATCAGCACTAAGACGACGGGTGCTAACTATCAATGCATCTGCTGTTATTACCTGTTGTTGCATCTGGGCTCCGGCTGTTGGAGCAGCATCTTTCTTTTTGTCCCCGCACGAAATAATTACCGAGCTTAAGATCAAAAAAAATAGTAAAGAAACTAGTTTAAAATTGTTCACGATTGTGCAGTTGTATTTAGGGGTCGTAAAAATAAGTACTTATTTGCGTTTAAGCATAAATTTGACGACGCAAGGCTCCAAATCCTTTGGCAGTCAAAAAATTAATTGTCTGCCTGTTATGAATGGTTTGTTCGGGGGATAAAAGGATTGCTCAGGATCTCGGAAACAATGTGTGTTTCACTTTGTTAGATTTGTGTAGCAGGTCTTGTTTTTCTTTACTTAGTATGGTAACATGTCCCATCTTCCTGCCGGGTTTGGTTTGCTTTTTCCCATATATATGAATAAAGGCATTGTCGATCTTCATTACATCCTCAAGTCCTTCATATCTCACATCACCATTACAACCTTCAGCGCCGATGATATTTACCATGATAGAAGGAAGAATAGCATCTGTGTTTCCTAAAGGATAGCCAAGCATCACCCGCCATAACATATCAAACTGGCTGCTATAGTGTGCTTCGATGGTATGATGCCCGCTATTATGAACCCGCGGCGCCGTTTCATTTACAAATACATCACCGCTTTTATCAACAAACATTTCAACTGCAAAAATTCCCGGTGATCTGAAATTGCGAACGACTGTCGAAGCAATCGCTTCAACCTTATAAAGAGTTTGAATACCCAGTTCTGCAGGGCAAAGTTGATAATCGAGTAAATTAAGATCCGGATCAAAAAGCATTTCAACCGGGGGATAAAGAGCTGTTTCTCCTTTATCATTCACTGCAACCATTTGAGCGATCTCTTTATCGATCGGGATCAGTTTTTCCAAAACACTGGGGGCATTAAATGCCTTTCCCAGGTCTTCTTTATTTTTTAAAATTTGAACACCACGACCATCATAACCGCCTTCACCTAGTTTGTGAACAGCAGGCAAAAAGCCTATATGCCCTTCTATATCAGAAAGGCTATTAGTTAAAATGAAATCTGCAGTAGGGATGCTATGTTCTTTGTAGTATTTTTTTTGTAAAATTTTATTTTTGATGATGCGGAGTACTGATGGCCTCGGATAAACTTTCACTCCTTCGGTTTCTAATTTTTCCAATGCACCAACATTTACGTTTTCAATTTCAATGGTAATTGCATCGAGGCTCTTCCCGAAATTGTAAACAGCATCAAAATCTTTTATATCGCCTTTGGTAAAATGATGGCAGAGATGAGCAGCTGGACATTCATCGTCATTTTCCATTAAAAAAGTTTTAACAGGATAATTGGATGCAGCTTGTAAAAGCATTCTTCCTAACTGGCCGCCACCGAGGATACCGATTTTAAGCATGGCGCAAAGATAAGAGAAGCCATTTGAGCTCTATTAAAATGAGAAACTATAAATTCGCGTCTAGATAACTAAGCCAAACCTTAAAGTGCAAATTACTTCTCCTCATGATGAAAGAGAATTACTCTCCCTATTAAAGCAGGGTAATGAACAGGCATTTGA
>JBIOVR010000441.1:0-19582 GCA_044867875.1 Chitinophagaceae bacterium | reverse complement strand
CCAAATAAGTGATAATAACAGGAACATGGCAATTAATTGATGAAACTGTGCTAGCCATTCAAATATCCCCCAATGGTTCGGCACTATTTGAATACTTGTAAGAACGGAAAAAACACCAAGAATAACTTGTGTAGTTACGAGTAAAAAAGGGAGCCATCTCGTTTTTAAGAATAGTTTGCTGCCATTCATCTTAACAGCTTTCCATGTCCAAATAAGAATAAGTATAAAAAGAATATAGGCAAGAGACCGGTGAAAAAAATGAATTGTGATCTTATTCTCAATCAAATTCAATAAACCGTTGGCTGAAAACATTTTATTTGGAATGAACGTGCCATTTATATCTGGCCATGTCGGCGCAACGGTCGCTGCTTTATGTCCTGCCATTAACGCACCAAATGCTAATTGCAAAACCAACACTACAATTATTCCCCATGTAAAATTCTTTAATGACCGGTTGACAATCCTTTTTTCATTTGGAACCAATAATTGTAATGCAAACCAAAATGTATAACAAAGCAATCCTAATGCTAATACAAAATGTAGCATCAGTTTCGTTGGCTTTACATAAATAGCATCTCCTGTTAACCCACTTGCCACCATGATCCATCCAACGGCTCCTTGTAAAGCGCCGAGCAAAAAAAGAATGATCAATGGTTTTATCATCTCTTCTTTAAACCTCTTTTGAAAAAGAAAAATTATAAACGGAATTGCAAATACAACCCCGATCAATCTTGCCCAAAAACGATGAAACCATTCCCAGAAAAAAATGGATTTAAAATCTTGCAGTGTAAAATCCGAGTTGAGAATTAAAAACTGCGGGGTCTGTTTATATTTATTAAATTCCTCTATCCATTTTTGTTCATTCAGTGGTGGCAGTGTTCCTGTGACCACATTCCATTCGGTAATTGACAGACCTGAACCAGTAAGTCGTGTAACACCTCCTAATAAAATTTGAATGATCAGCATAACAACGCCTATTATTAACCAAATAGCTACGGCTCTAGTCCGTGAGGAATACTTTGGCGAAGTTTTTTGTGGAAAAATTTCTGGCATTGCGGCGCAAAGTTAATTGCTATAGTCGCTGAAAATAATTTTTGTTCTGCGATATTTGTGCAACCTCACAAAATGCTAACTCCTTTTTACCAGGACCAATTAACTGAAGCCGGCTGCGATGAAGCAGGTCGTGGCTGCTTTGCAGGGCCAGTATTTGCATCAGCAGTTATTCTTCCAAGAGATTTTTTTCATCCCGTGTTGAATGATTCAAAACAATTATCCGAAGAGGAAAGAGATGAATTACGGGTAGTTATTGAAAAAGAAGCGGTCAGTTTTGCTGTTGCCAGCATCAGCCATGATGAGATCGACCGCATCAATATTTTACAGGCATCGATAAAAGCAATGCATATTTCCGTTAACCAACTAAAGCCAAGGCCCCAGTTGCTATTGATCGATGGAAATTATTTTGTTAAGTATAAAAGACTTCCTCACAAGTGTATTATAAAAGGCGATGGCATTTATGCATCAATTGCCGCAGCAAGTATCCTTGCTAAAACTTACCGTGATGAGTATATGAAAAAGCTTCACGAAGAATTCCCTCACTATAATTGGGCTAGCAATAAAGGATATGGAACTCCTGAACATCGGAAAGCTCTTGATGAGCATGGTGTATGCAAATATCACCGCAAAAGTTGGCGACTTTTCTCCGAACAGCCCGAGCTTTTTAGTAAAGCAGATGTTTGTTAACATTATCCATTAACTATCAATTAACTGCATTTGCAAATTTTATCAGATAGTTAGCAAGCTGTATGGTGTCCATCTATATCTTTGTCAAAATTGTTCTGCATGCAACTAAGGCCACTTCCGGTTGTTGATACAATTTCTCCGGAAGAATTCAAGAATGAGTTCTATGACAAAAATCTTCCGGTAATTATCCGGGACCTCTCACATCAATGGCCTGCTTACACAAAATGGAATTGGAATTATTTTAAAGAATTGGTTGGCGACAAACAAGTTCCGCTTTATAACAATGTAAAAAGTGATGCATACACTCCAATAAATAAAGCGGACGATTACAAAACATTCGGCGAATACATAGATATGATAAGCCGGGGACCTGCGGCCTGGCGGATCTTTTTATTCAACATTTTTGATCATGCGCCACAATTGATAAATGATTTTACATGGCCAGAGCATATGATGAAAGGTTTTGTAAAAAAATACCCGATGCTTTTCACAGGGGGCGCCAGTTCCATCACTCACATGCATTTTGATATTGATCTTTCCAATATTTTACATACACAGTTTGCGGGCAGAAAAAGAGTTCTATTATTTCCCTTTGAAGAACAATATAAACTCTACCGCAAACCTTATGAAGTTTTATCATTAGCTGATTTTTCCAATTACTATATGCAAAACGGCAGCCCTGATTATGAGAAATTTCCTGCTTTGAAACTTGCACAGGGACAAGAGGCTATCCTGGATCATGGGGATACTTTATTTATGCCCGCAGGCTGGTGGCATCATATGGAATATCTTGACAGTGGTTTTGCGATGAGCCTAAGAGCTTTGCAGCCGTCTTTGGCTGGAAAAATGAAAGGGGCCTGGAATATTTTTGGGATGCGCAGCATCGATACAGTAATGAAAAAGACTGCACCCATCTGGTGGTACGAAAGAAAGAAGAAAAAGGTTTTTGAAAATGCCGACAGAGAATTAAGAAAACCAGCTGTGCTTAGTTGATCACCCACACTTCATTTCCTCTTAAAAGTTTATCAAGATCAGCCGACTTTTTTGCTTTCGCATCTTTTATTTGCTGCTCCATTACATTTTCGTAGCACGAACGATCTGTTTGATAGAAAACACCGAACGGTCTTGGTAAATGACCTTCAATGCCTGGATTATCAAAAATGCGAACAAGTATCTGCGCTTTATAAATATCTTTTTCATCATGCACCCAAAGATCATCTGCGCTATGACCATCCGTAAGGTTTACAACTTTTGGAGTAAAGCCATCCAGCTTGATCCCTTTTTCTTTATTCGCTCCAAAAGTTAATGGCTGTCCTTGTTCAAGGAATAATGTTTCAGCAGCTTTTGTTCCTTTTTCGGTAAACATTTCAAAAGCTCCGTCATTAAATATGTTACAGTTCTGGTAGATCTCAAGGAAAGAAGCTCCTTTATGAGCATTGGCACGAAGCAACATTGCTTGCAAATGTTTCGGATCACGGTCCATTGTTCTTGCTACAAATGTTCCATCGGCCCCCATTGCAAGGGCAAGAGGGTTAAAAGGATGATCGATACTTCCATAAGGAGTCGATTTTGTTACCTTATTTTCTTCTGATGTTGGAGAATATTGTCCTTTCGTTAAACCATAGATCTGGTTATTGAACAAAAGAATATTTACATCAAAATTTCTACGTAATAAATGTATTGTGTGATTACCGCCAATACTCAAGCTATCGCCATCGCCGGTCACTATCCAAACACTCAACTCAGGTCTTGAAGCTTTCAACCCACTGGCAACTGCTGTAGCTCTACCGTGGATTGAATGCATTCCATAAGTATTCATATAATATGGAAAACGGCTGCTGCACCCGATACCTGAAATGATCACAATATTCTCTCGGGGAATACCTAGTGTTGGCATTACCTTTTGCACTTGGGCAAGAATAGAATAATCGCCACAACCGGGACACCAGCGTACTTCCTGGTCGGTTGCAAAATCTTTGGAGGTTAAAGCGGGGGCAACAATAGTATCACTCATAACAAAATATTGATTGCAAATTTAAAGAATAACGGATAGGAAGCAAGGGTTTTCAAAGCTATTGAAGCTGATTTTTATCAATCAAACCCTTAATTATTCGTTATTTCCCAATTCTTCCCAGTACTCAGCCGCACGGCGGGTATGCGGAATTACAATTGTACCGCCAACGATATTCGCAACAGCGAAGATCTCATACATCTGAGCTGTCGTAATTTCCAATTCATAGCATTTCCCAAGATGATATTTGATACAATCATCACATCGAAGGACCATACTGGCAACCAAACCAAGCATTTCTTTCGTCTTTGTATCCAGGGCTCCGTTTTCGTAAGTGTTGGTGTCGAGGTTCCAAAGCCGCTTCATCACAAGATTGTTCTTACTAAGAATCACCTCGTTCATTCGGCTGCGATAATCATTAAATTCTTGTACTAATGATGACATATTTAAAAGTTTGTTCAAAGTTACCTGTATGACTGAAGAAATTATAAAATCTCATGAGACTAGAAAGTATTTAGTAAATTCAAAACTTAAATTTATTAGCATGAAAAATAAAGTTGTTGCTATTGTTGGTATTGCCGCATTTGTTTTTTTTGGGATTGCAGCAAGCAAACCTGCGGGCACCAAAGAAAGAAACCTGAAAGTGTTGCCAAAAGATATCAGCAATGCAGATCTTGATTCAGTAATGGAGGGTTATTCAAAAGCATTAAATGTAGGCTGTGATTTTTGCCATGCAGAAAATAAAACCAAAACCGATATTGATTTTGCAAGCGATGATAAACCTGAAAAAGAAATTACAAGAATGATGATGAAGCTAACCGCAGGAGTAAACAAGGATTATTTTGATTATACCATCGTTTATAAAGCCGGTGAGACGATGGCTGTTTCATGTTATACTTGCCATGATGGGTTCCCCAGGCCTGAGCTTAAACATGAAAAAAAGGATAAGTAATTCTTTCATGTTTTAACACAAAAAAACTCCCATAAAGATTCTGGTATTATTACCTACCACCTAAGCACTTTTGCTCGATTTTCCTATAAATCAGTCTTTTACTACACTACTGTTCACAACATGTCGTTTTACAATTGATCCAAATTAAGCATAAGCTTATCCTATAAAAACCATTATCCATGACTTGGCAAGACGCCATAGGAATTTTATCGACCCTTGCTCTCTTTACCCCAGTGTTGATTATTGTGGTAACTAAACTGATCCGTTACAAGCAATACTTTCCTCTTTTTATATACTGTGTATTAGCATTTGGTTTTAACCTGATGACCGAGCATTTGGTAAATGTGCCAAAAAGTGTAGAACGTTTTTATGGCATTAGCAATAACCTGACTGATATGCCCCTGATGCTTGGCTTTTTAATTTTTCAGATCCCTTCTTCAATCCAAAGAAAAAGAATGAAAATATTATTGGGTGCATTTATTGTTTTTGAAATTGCTTTGATAATCATGTATGGCATTACGGTCAAAACAATAACACTGACGATGGGGCCGGGGTTAATTATCGTGTTTGTATATTCGTTATATTATTTTGTCTATACCGTTAAGCGGAGCTTTATTCATAATAAATTCGTTGGGAAAGCGATAATAGCCACTGCGTTGACATTTGCTTATGGATGTTTCATCATCATTTACCTGATGCATTATGTATTTAATTTGAAAGATCTTTCTGGTCTTTTCCTGATCTATTATTTTATTTCCATAATATATTGTGTCATTTTATCAGTTGGACTTTATAAAGAAGGTAAAAGGAAAAGTAAATTGTATGAGCTGCTACTTATACGCAAGGAATTAATGACTTTTTTTGCAGATGCAAAAAAACCGGCTACTTCAAAAAGAGCAACCTGTCAATGGAGATTAAACTGATCGTTTAGAAACAATATTTTCCTTCGCTTATCATTTTATCAGCTATTCTTCGTCTTGCATCTTTCGTGTTAAATGGTTCTGCTTTTGTAAATCGCTTTAATCCCATTAATATCATTCGTTGTTCATCGCCTTCTGCAAATGAATTGATCGCATCTTTGCCAAACTTATTTACATTATCAGCGGCATCATATAAATATGTATGCATAATGTCGATATGATTCGCACAGGCAGCTTCTCCTTTTTGATCAACCATCTTCATAACTCTTAACAATACACTTTCTGCATTGAATGTTTCAATAGCCATATCAGCCAGGTTCATTAATACTTCCTGCTCGTTTTCAATTTTCATCATCAGCTTTTGCACTGCTGCACCCGATGCCATTAAAATTGCTTTCTTAAGATTAGCAATTAATTTTTTTTCTTTTACAAATGTCCCCTCTTCTTCAGCTCCGAAATCAGGAATACTCATTAATTCTTTTTGCACTGACATCGCCGGCCCCATCAGGTCAAGTCTTCCCTGCATGGCTCTTTTCAAAGTCATATCAAGTGTAAGCAGCCGATTGATCTCGTTTGTGCCCTCATAAATTCTATTTATACGACTGTCACGATAGGCCCTTGAAATATTATACTCAGCGCTGAAGCCATTACCGCCATGTATCTGCACACCTTCGTCAACTACAAAATCCAGCACTTCACTACCAAAAACTTTTAGCATGGCACATTCAATAGCATATTCCTCTGCTGCTCCTAACAATGCTTCATTAAAAGGTTTGCCAGCTGTTAGTAGTTCATGCTCTTTTTTGTCTATCCAATTTGCAGTGCGATATAAAGCACTTTCACCAACAAAAATTTTAATTGCCATTTCAGCGATCTTATGTTTGATAGCGCCAAAATTTGCAATTGGTTGTTTGAATTGCTCTCTGGTTTTTGCATACTGCACAGAATCCGTTGCTGCTCTTTTCGAACCTCCTAATGCAGCAGCAGCCAATTTCAACCGACCAATATTTAAAATATTAAAAGCGATCTTATGTCCTTTACCAATTTCTCCCAATACATTTTCTATCGGCACTTTACAATCCTGGAAATATAATTGAACAGTTGATGAACCCTTGATCCCCATTTTATGTTCTTCAGGCCCTTGTGTAAATCCTTCCGTTCCTCTTTCAATAATAAAGCCTGTGAATTTATCGCCATCAACTTTTGCAAATACTGTATACACATTGGCAAAACCACCATTTGTGATCCAGCATTTTTGTCCGTTGATCAAATAGAATTTTCCATCTTCACTAAGTTTTGCAGAGGTTTTAGCACCAAGTGCATCGCTTCCGCTATTTGGTTCCGTTAATCCATAAGCTCCGGCCCATTCACCAGTGATCAGCTTCGGAATATATTTTTTCTTTTGTTCAGGAGTGCCGAAATATAAAATAGGTAAAGTACCAATACCTGTATGTGCAGCGATCGCAACAGAAAAAGAATGACCAGCACCGAGATACTCATTCACAATTGTTGAGGTAACAAAATCTTTTCCTAAACCACCATACTCTTCAGGAAAAGAAGTTAACAGCAATCCTTGTTCCCCGGCTTTAGTCAACAAGCTTTTCATAAGGCCTGGTTCTAATGCATCAATGCGATCAAGTATTGGATAAACTTCTTTATCGAGAAACTGCTCACACATATCCGCGATCATCAATTGCTCTTCTGAAAAATTTTCTGGAATGAACACATCAAATGGTGAAGATTCTTTTATCAGCCATTCGCCACCTTTTAGTGCCGGTGCTTGTTTTACTTCAGTGCTCATAGTATTAAGTTTAAAAGTTTTGAATAATATTTATGTACCCAACTTTTGTACTGCTATCATCGTCTGTCGCGTCGCACTCTTGTACTACAACAATCTTATTCACCATTCATCCCTGACCATTCACTATTTCAAATTATCATATACGATCTGCAATACCTCCTTACATACTTCGATCTTTTCTGGTGGTACAGACTCCAATGCTTCATTCAAAGTTTCTTCTGCCAGTTCCATTGTTTGTTCCTGTAACTTCTGCGCCTGCTTTGTCAAAAAGATCTTATTGATACGACGGTCATTTTCCGAGGCCACTCTTTTCACGAGGTTCAGCTTTTCAAGGTTATCAACTAACCTTGTTATACTCGGCTTGTCACGAAATGTAGCATTGCATAATTCCTGCTGACTGATCCCATCCTGTTTCCATAAATGATATAAAACACTCCATTGCTCAATGGTCAGGTTCATAGCCGAAGCATTGAATTTTTTTTGCAGCCTCCTGGCAATAGCGGTGGAAGCTTTGCCAGTAATAAAACTGTATAATTCGCCTTTCTTAAAATGGTTGTTTGACATATAGTTGTTTATACAACTATTCAAAGTTAGTAATTAGGTTTATAAAGTCAAATTAATTTGCCCTAATTTTTGCACCTCGTTTTATTTGCTCTTTCCTCTTGATTACCATTGTTTATTTAGATTTGTCCTAACGCATGATCCTCCTTTATATAACCATTGGCTTGTTTATTTTTTATTCCATCCTGATCTTATTTTATCGAACCGGTTGGCGGGAGCTAAAACCCTTTTCCCAAACTGATCAGAAGCCATCAATAAAGATCTCCGTAATAATTCCGGCCAGGAATGAAGAAGACAATATCGTTAAGCTTTTGTCCTCACTTGAAAAACAAACTTATCCTTCTCATCTTTTCGAAGTAATTGTTGTCGATGATCATTCCACAGATAATACAGCAGCCGTGGTAAATGGTTATTCATTTGTAAAACTTATAAAACTTGGGCTTGATAATATCAATTCCTATAAAAAGAAAGCAATTGAAACAGGCATAGCTGCTGCATCAGGTGATTTGATCGTTACGACAGATGCTGATTGCATTGTACCAGGAAACTGGCTGAAAACAATTGCCTCTTTTAAAGAGAAAAAAAATACTGTCTTTATTGCTGCCCCCGTTGTATTGGAAAACGAATCAAATCTTTTACAGACATTCCAAGCTCTTGACTTTCTTGTATTGCAGGGAATTACTGCCGCATCGGTACAAAAGAGATTTCACAATATGTGCAACGGAGCCAATCTTGCCTATGAAAGAAAAGTTTTTTTTGAAGTGAATGGGTTTACCGGCATAGATCATATCGCCTCAGGCGATGATATGCTTTTAATGCAAAAAATAGCACAACGATTTCCGGGAAAAGTTTCTTACTTATTATCCAAAGATGTTATCGTTACTACCAAGCCAGCAAAAACATGGAAAGAATTTTTTAGCCAGCGCATACGCTGGGCAAGTAAAGCAACAGATTATAATGATATAAAGATCTTCAGTACTTTATTTCTTGTTTACTTTTTTAACTGTGCCCTGTTGGCATTATTCATATCTGGTTTCTGGATGCATTTTTTATGGTTGGGCTTAGTTAGTATTCTCATTTTAAAAACTATCATTGAATTAACATTCATCTACCCCGTTACAAAATTTTACAATAAACAAAATTTAATAAAGTGGTTTCCCTTTTTCCAACCCATTCATATTGCATATACAGTTATTGCAGGCTGGCTAGGTGTCTTCGGAAGTTTTGAATGGAAGGGACGCCGGGTAAAATAGTTTGGTTGTATCTTTCCCTCACATGAAGATGGCAACTATATTATCACAACAAGCCGAATGGAAGCGTTTGAAAAAAAACAAAGGGGCAATTGCTGGTCTTATCATTATTATCCTTGCCATACTTACTGCGATCTTTTCTTATTTTATTGCACCTGATTCATCTCCATACGCAAACAGGATAATCCTTGAAATACGAAAACAAAAACCAGGTTTTAAAAAAATATTTTTAAAAGTTCCAAAAGAAACAAATACAAAAAGTGGGTTCTTCAGCCATCTGTTATATGGAACGGATGATGAGTTTGAGTTTATTCCGATCAACAGTTATTCTATTAATAACGATTCGATCATTGCTTTAAAATTCATTGATGATGGAGTGGAAGAAGAAAAAGTATTTGCCATAAATAAACTACCAAGATCATTTACTGTCACAAAAAAATTTTGGTTAGGCACTGATAAGTTTGGTCGTGATATTTTAAGCCGCATCATCATTGGCACAAGAGTCAGTTTAAGTGTAGGGCTTATCACCGTGATCATTTCGCTTTCAATTGGTGTACTACTCGGTTCACTAGCGGGTTATTTCCGTGGAAGAACTGATAATATCATTATGTGGCTCACGAATATTATTTGGAGCATTCCAACACTATTGCTTGTATTTGCGATCACTTTTGCATTAGGAAAAGGTTTTTGGCAAGTGTTTATAGCAGTTGGTTTAACCATGTGGGTGAATGTTGCCAGGTTAGTTCGTGGACAGGTTTTATCCATCCGGGAATTGGAATATATTGAAGCAACAAGAGTTTTAGGGTTCTCACACTTCAGAACGATCTTTCGTCATATACTTCCGAATATCATGGGGCCTGTTTTAGTAATTGCTGCCTCCAATTTTGCATCGGCAATTGTAATTGAAGCTGGCTTAAGTTTTTTAGGAGTTGGTGTGCAGCCGCCTCAACCAAGCTGGGGCCTGATGATAAAAGAGAATTACAGTTTTATAATAACACAAAATCCGATGCTTGCTTTAGCTCCGGGCTTTGCAATAATGTTACTAGTTCTTGCTTTTAATTTATTAGGTAATGGGCTCCGTGATGCTTTAGATGTGCGTTAGCGATTATGGCTTTCTTGTATACCGGTAAGAAAGTGTAACTGTATTTGTTGCTTTTGATTTAGATGTAACCGTAACTGTTACAACACATACTACACCTGTTGGAGTGCCGGTTATTGTAAAATTATTATTTGCTGCTGTAGTAGATTTCGATTCAGTATAAAAATTTGTAGTTGATCCGTCGGGTGCTGCCTTTACATCAATAGTAACACCTTGTGGTGGCATCGTTGATGTAATAGAAACTGTAAGTGGAAAATCAATTTGAGGAGCTGCAGGTTGAGTTGAACCTGCAGGCGGGTTCAATGTAACAACAAGATTAGCTTCATCACCTCCTCCACCTCCTCCACCGCCACCTTTGTCTGAACAACTGCCAATACCGAAAATAATTGCGGGCACTATAAATAATTGTAACAACCTTTTCTTCATAATATCATTTTAAACAAGAGACTAAGTTAAGATTATTTCATCTACTGATAAAACGAAAGCGATTCAAATGATTTTAATAGTTCGGTTAAAACTTTCCTCAAGCGAAATAAAAGTTTCTGTTCTTTCGATTCCTTTTATTTTTTGAAGCTCATCATGTAAAACTGTTTTTAATTCATTTATATCCCGACACACAACTTCTGCGAACATGCTATAATTACCAGTGGTATAATTTAATCTTACGATCTCGGGCATTTTACCCAATTCTTTTGCAACGGCATCATACATGGAACTTTCTTTTAAATAAATTCCTATAAAGGCTATCACATCATAGCCCAGTTTTTTAAAGTCAACATTAAATCTTGTTCCCTTTACTACTCCTGCATCCTGTAATTTTTTTATGCGTACATGAATAGTCCCCGCAGAAACAAAAAACTTTTTTCCTAGTTCTGCATAGGAAACATTGGCATCATTCATCATGTGGTGAATGATCTGGTGGTCCAATTTGTCAAGATTTAATTTAGAAGTCGTTTCCATACCTATTTTTTTATTAAATTCAGTGTATTGCAAATTAATTGAATAATATCTAATTTTTTAAAATAATTGTTGAATATTTTGGAATGAAACAGCAAAACGGCTTACTTTTGTTCTATCAAGCTCTTTAAATAGCTGATCATACTGTGGGGTGATGAAATGGCGTAAGCCCGGCAGACATGCCCTCTCGTCTCGGGGGTGGAGACAACAGGATAAACGGAAAGTAGAGCCGACGTTACCAATGGTAAGGCCGACCAGGGTTGACCACTAAACTTTGCTTTTCAGCTAACTGCTCCGTGGAGGTTCGATTCCTCCCCCTACAGCTTCTATTCTCTCATGTGATTGTTTGCCTTTCTGTTTATACAGAAAGGCTTTTTCTTTATAACACCAAGAACAAATCTTCTCATAATGTGAAAAGAATAAATTCTCAATTATTCACGGCGGTGCTTCTCTTTCAGTTTTGCTTTAGGGTTTTGTTTTTCTTTACTCACAGTTTCAGGATCCGGAGTGCCATCTGCTACTCCCTCATTCATTTCTGGATCTTGCTCACTTCCCTGGTTAAATGTTCCGCTTCCCGCATTGGGTTCTTTTTTATGGGTTATACCGGCAGCAGGTTGCTCTTTTTCATTTTTCTTTTCCATACAGTAATTTTAAAACGGAGTGCATTAAATATGCCAAATGTCGCGATGGATAGTTTCTGTATAAGCGGAAGGACTTTTTCTTTCTGTTACCTTTGCCGCCCATGGGTCAAAAAAAACTTATTCGTTTTGCAGAATTAAAAACCTTTTCCAATGTGCTTCAATACCCCAAAGACATGAAAGGAAAATGGAAAGAGTTTTTTCATAACGATAATCCTGTTACACTTGAATTAGCATGCGGAAAGGGTGAATATGCCATTGGCCTTGGTCAACTTTATCCTCAAAAAAATTTTATTGGTATTGATCAAAAGGGAAACAGGATCTGGGTTGGAGCAAAAAAATCGTTGCAGCTTCATCTTAGCAATGTTGGTTTTCTGCGCATTCAAATTGATCGAATTACTGAATACTTTGCTCCCAATGAAGTTAATGAGATCTGGATCACCTTTCCTGATCCGCAGTTAAGAACAGGCAAAGCAAAAAAAAGATTGACGCACCCAAAATTTTTACGGCTTTATAAAGAATTTCTTACACAAGATGGTTTTATACATTTAAAAACTGACAGCCCACATTTATATCGTTTTACAAAACTTATAATTGAAAAATACAATTGCACCATTATTAAAGACATCGATAACCTTTACAGTAATGAAAATATCAGCGATGAATTAAAAATTAAAACGCATTACGAATCATTGGATATTGCCAAAAGCAATCGAATACATTATTTAAAGTTTACATTGCCTGGAATTTTTCCTGGAATAGAGAAAGACAAGGAACTGCAGGAATTTTTAAAAGAATATGAGTCAGCCTGAATTAATAGAAGGAGTTCATTTTTATATAAACGCAGATGGTTATATAGTTCTTACAGAAAAATACCATCTTGAAAAAGATCTTGCTGCGGCATGGGTTGTTTGCATTGTCCTTATAATTACGAGAACGTACCTGAACCACGTCGCTCATTACTACTATCATCAAAGGACAAACAAACAAAATGATTCACTCTCATCGTTGAAACGTTTTCTTGTGGCATAGAGTCTGCATTAGGATATCATAGAAACCCCGATCTATGAAAAAGATTTTTTTTGTGCTAATGATCCTGTTTATAGGAACTGAGGCGTTCAATCAGCAAAAGCAACTCAAAGACCTTATTGGTCGCTGGGAAATAGTAGGTGAGCAAAGTGACAGTGCCAGTCTTGAAATAATAGACAGCTCGACAATAATTCTAAATTATATGGGAGAAAGAAAAAAGATCATTGAATATAAGATCGATTTTCAAAGATCTCCTATCTGGTTTGATTTTTCTACCGGGGATAGTAGTTCCACCGTTATGGTAAAGAGTCTTTTGGAGGTCATGAACGACAGCATGATTAAATGGCAGCTTTTTGTAGATGAAGACCGTACTGAACATTTTTCATCAACCAAAGGTGAATTATATTATTTGCGCAAAGCGAAGCCTGCTGCCATTACCGCAATGGTAAATAACTAAGTATTTCGCAGGAAATATTGGTTTTCTATCTTTACGAAATGCCAAAATTAAAATCGGTAAAGCCATCTGGTAAAAAAGATGAAAGCTTTTTTGAACTTGTTTATGAAGTAGCAAGACAGATCCCAAAAGGAAAAGTGACTTCTTACGGTGCTATTGCTGCTTGTCTTGGTACAAGATCATCAGCAAGAATGGTGGGATGGGCAATGAATGGGGCAGAAAGAGTAAAACCAAAAGTCCCTGCACATCGGGTGGTGAATCGGATTGGATTATTAAGCGGCAAACATCATTTTTCTCCTCCCGGCAACATGGAAAAGCTTTTAAAGAAAGAAGGTATTAAAGTGAAAAATGATAAGATCATTGATTTCGAAGACCACTTTTGGGATCCCGTAAAAGAAGTGGGCTTCTAATTATAATAAGGACTTATCATAAAATAAACAACCACTCCCGTTACAGCCACATAAAACCAAATGGGCCATGTGATCCTTGCTAATTTTTTATGTCGTGCAAATTCCCCGATCATTGAACGATAGGCAGTAAATAAAATAAAAGGAAGAATAATTGCTGCAAGTATAATATGCGTTCCTAAAATAAAATAATAGACATAGCGGATATTTCCCTCGCCGGCGAATTTTGTTTCCCCGGTAAATAAATGATGACAGATATAGCTAATTAAAAAAAGACAGGAAAGAATAATCGCAGTGATCATTATTCTCTTATGTAAAAGATACTTTTTGTTTTTTACTGCTATCAAAGCCAGGAGCAATAAAACAGAAACGGTTGAATTGATAGCTGCATTTATTTTAGCAAAGATGTGTTCATCAAAACCAAGATCTACATTCAATTTTACTTTTCCAAGTGCCACTATCGCTCCAAAGACAATCACAGATAACGCTATTATGAGAAATCTTGCTCTTACATCATTTTTTTTCCAAACCGCAGTCAGCATAATTATTTATTCCTTGTTTTTCTCAATACAAATAAAAATATTCCCAGTCCAACCAGGGTGAGCAAAAAAACAACCCCCAACAATTCCAGTTTACCATCAAAAAAACTTTTCTTCTTCTTGTCTTTCTCCAGCATCAATAAAACAATGTCTTCAGAAAGTTTAATAAGATCCTTTTCCTCTGTGGCATGATATGGCCGTGGATTTCCGAATTCATCTCTGGGCATTCTTATTACCCTGTTCCTGTCGATCAGCACCACAATATCAGTATGAAAAAACCCTGTATCAACACCTTGCGGATCCTGGATAGAAAGGCTCATTTGATTTAATGAAAGATCGTAAATGGTTTTTTTATCTCCGGTAAGTAACCACCAATTATATGGGTTTAATTGAAACCGGTCCGCCCATTTTTTTAAAGCAGTAACAGAATCTCTATCCGGGTCAACACTAAAAGAAAGAAATTGTACAAAGTCCGCAGAACGATCACCCACTTTTTCAGATTTCTTAATTGACTCCTGCAATTTTTTTATGTTCATTGTCATGCCGGGACAAATAGTAGCGCAATGAGTAAAAAAGAAATTTGCTACAATGATTTTAGGAACAGTATCCCCTGTTTCGGGATCAACTCTTATCATATCATGTAAGGAAACCTCATTCCCTTCCTGGTTGGTTAATTTAAAATCGGGGATCTCGTGCCAAATAATTTCCTTTTCAATTTTGCCATTAACCACTTTTGAAATAGTAGAATCCTCATAAACCGGTTTTGGAATATGTACCGCATCTGTACTCATTTGCTTTATAATGAAATAAGATATAAGGGGAATGAGCAACGCCAGTATCAATGCATATAATGCTGTTTTATTCACATCAAATTTTTTATATAAAAAACACTGTCCCCGCCTGAGGCGGGACAGTTAGTTTACTAATTATTTATAATAAATATTATTAATGACCGCCACCACTTTTTTTCTCTATCTTCTTTTCTTCAAAATGCTTGTCGTATGAATTGCGGAGATTCTTATAAGAATTACCATCCCATAAAAAAGCTGCAATAAACCAGATGAACAGCATCAGTGGCACAACGACCGACATGATCATGTTTCTTATTTCATCACCAAGATGCATGAACACAGATACGATATAGTATGCTTTGGCAAGCGTTAAGATGCATACCATTCCTTTAAACATAAGAACAAGCAAATGACTGGGATCTGGTCCCTTATGAATAGTATAAATAGTAAGTCCTATTCCTAATTCAATTACAGTGATCACCGAAAGAAGAATGGTTGTCTTCCTTACTCTCTTTTTAAATTCATCATCCGAATGATGATGCTGAAAAGTCATTTCAGGAGAAACCGGTTTTTGTTGATGTGCCATATCGCTGCTATTCTATTTTCAGTTTAATTTATATAAGATAAAAACAAAGGAATACAAATACCCAAACAAGATCCACAAAGTGCCAGTATAATCCGGCTTTCTCTATCATAAGATAATGACCTCTCCTGTCAAACACACCTCTTGCGGTCATGATAAGCATTACTATATTAATGATAACACCAGAAAAAACGTGGAAGCCATGGAAACCGGTGATGCCAAAGAAGTAACCACCAAAAGCGATTGGTCCTTTTTCACGAATATGTGCATGCTCCAGGTCTACCATTCCTGCTAATTGTTGCACATCCATTTTTCCAAGACCCGCAAGATTTGCTCCTGGTTTTGGATATTCATGTACAATATCAACAAGCGTTTCATGTGGACTTGCTACTAAAGCTTGTTGCACTACTGCCGGATCTACAAGTCTTCCCCATGGATTGCCACCCATTGTTTGTCCTATCATTTCGATCTTTCCATCTGCCAATACCGGGTGTGCACCGGTAATCAGGTGATGCCATTCCCATGCCTGGCAAAGTAAGAAAGCAATACCACCGAGAATTGTCCAAAGCATCCATTTTATTACTCCGTTCCTTTCTCCTTTATGACCTGCATGAACTGCAAGTACCATAGTTACTGAACTAATGATAAGAATAAATGTCATCACACTAACGAAAGCAAGTGGAAGGTTGGCGTGTCCTGCACCGGGAAATGCATTAAACACTACGTTCGGATCGGCCCAGAAGTTTTGTGAAAAACGAATGGTGCCATAAGAAATAAGAAATGCGCCAAAGGTGAAAGCATCACTCATCAAAAAATACCACATCATCAGTTTGCCGTATTCCAAGTTAAACGGACTTCTTCCCCCGTTCCACCATTTGACCTGTTGCGCTGTTTCGTTTGAAGACATGTTGATTACTTATAATTTACTTGTCAAAATATTTTATGCTCCCGGCGATATCAATACTTATCATCTTCTCTTGCGTCGCACTCTTGTACGTTCTGTAATTCTATTCACCACTGACTGTTCACCATTCACTATTTTATCAAAATAAAAAACACAAACAAATAGATCCAAAGGATGTCTACAAAATGCCAGTAGGTAGCCATCACTTCAATTCCGGTACTACCATACACTTTTGTTTTACCAAAAAAAGCTTTGATCAACATCACTATTAATGCTATTGCTCCACCCAACACATGCAACGCATGCAGTCCGAATATCACATACAAGAACTGTCCTGCACCAGCAACACCTTTAAACTGTATGCCGCTGTTCCAAAGCTGCATAAATCCATTCCATTGCAATGCAATGAATGCAGCCCCTAATATCATTGTAACCGCCATCAGTTGACGGTAACGATTCATTTCCCTTTGTTTGAAAGAACGTAATGCCATTTGTATTGTAAGACTACTCAACAGGATGGCCGCTGTTGAATACCAAAACACCTGTGGTGTTTTTACTTCCGTAAAATTGGCCTGGCCACTCTTAACAATATAAGCACTGGTCAGCCCTGCAAACATCATAATGATGCTGCCTATAGCTATCCACAACGTAAACTTATGTGGATGAATTTTTTGTTTTTGTTGCATACTCACCGCTTCCATATCACATTTTATAATTTGTCACCTAATAAAGCGAATAATACTACCGGTAAATAAAAATAGCTGCTGAACATCACTCTTCTTGCCGCTTTCACTTCCATTTCCCTGTATAACCTTACACACTGCCACACCATTAAAAGGTTGGCAGCTGTAACAATGAAAAGACTTACCGTTCCGCTCATTCCAATAAAATAAGGAACAACTCCCATCGGCAACAGCAGCAACGAATAAATTACCGTTTGCAATGCTGTAAATTTTGTTGGTCCACTTTCACTTGGCAACAGTTTAAACCCCGCATGACTATAATCTTTATAAGCGATCCAGCATATAGCCCAAAAATGCGGGAACTGCCACAAAAACTGAATACCAAACAAAACCCATCCGCCAACACCAAGTGTTTCATCACCGGCAGCCCAACCAATTAAGCAGGGCAATGCACCGGGAAATGCGCCAACAAGTACTGCAACCGCATTTACTTTTTTTAATGGCGTATAAATAAACGCATATAAAAAAAGACTAAAGGCTGCAAGTCCTGCTGATGTCCAGTTAAAATAATATCCCAGGATAAAAATTCCAACTGCACCGGCAACAATAGCAAAGATCCATGCTTCAGTAACACTCATTCTTCCTGCTGCAACGGGACGGTTCGCTGTCCGCTTCATTATTGCATCTGTGTTTTTTTCCACTGCCTGGTTTATGGCATTTGCACTTCCCGTTACTAATAAGCCACCGATAGCAAGTAATATCGTCATCTTTAAAGGATTTTCATATTTACTCTCTATCCCCGGTACTAATAAGTAGGCAAGCACACTGGAAAAAACCACCATGATGCTCAAAGAAAGTTTAATCAGCTTCAGGTAATCTTTTATTTTACTGCCAATATTTAAAGAACTACTACTACTATTATTATCACTCTTCATTTTATTACTCTTCAAAAGTCCCTTAGGAGCTTAATGATCCGTGGTCTCATTCGGACCTACAGGCTCTGTTTGTGGAATAAATTCTCTTCCATCTTTACCATAATCATAAGCCCAACGATGAACTTCCGGAATTTCACCCGGCCAGTTTCCATGTCCCGGATTGATCGGTGTTGTCCATTCAAGTGTATTTGCGCCCCATGGATTTTGTGTTCTTACTTTTCTTCCTTTAAAAATTGAATAGAAGAAATTAAATACAAACATCAACTGCGCTGCAAACACAATTATAGAAACAACAGTGATCATTTTATTCAGGTCATCAAATTTGTTGAATGAATGCCATTCCCTCAGGTCAAGATAACGACGAGGCACACCAGCCAAACCTTCATAGTGCATTGGCCAGAAAATAAGATAAGCACCGACCATTGTTATCCAGAAATGGATATACCCAAGTGTATGGTTCAAATAACGGCCAAACATTTTAGGGAACCAATGATAAATACCTGCATGCATTCCAAACATTGAAGCCACACCCATTACAATATGGAAGTGTGCAACAACAAATTTTGTATCGTGCAAATGAATATCAATCGTTGAGTTTCCAAGGAATAAACCAGTTAATCCACCGGAAATAAATAAGCTTACAAAACCAATGGCAAATAACATCCCGGGAGTGAAGCGGATATTACCACGCCATAATGTAGTAAGCCAGTTAAATACTTTAATAGCGGAAGGCACCGCGATCAGTAGCGTTAACAACACAAAGAAGGCTCCGAGGAAAGGATTTAATCCCGTTACAAACATGTGATGCGCCCAAACAAGGAATGCAAGAATACAAATCGCAAACAATGAGCCTACCATCGCCATATATCCGAAGATCGGTTTCCTGGAATTCACACTAAGAATTTCAGACACCATTCCCATCGCCGGTAACAAGATGATATAAACTTCAGGGTGACCAAGGAACCAGAACAAGTGCTGGAACAGAATTGCACTTCCTCCTTCATTTGGTAATATTTGTCCGGCCACATAAATATCACTTAGGTAAAAACTTGTTCCAAGATTTCTGTCAAATAATAGAAGAATCGCACCTGAAAGAAGAACAGGGAAAGAAAGTACACCAAGGATCGCTGTGAAAAGAATAGCCCACATTGTAAGCGGCATTCTTGTCATGCTCATTCCTTTTGTACGCATATTTAATATGGTAGCGATATAATTTAAACCACCAAGCAATGATGATACAATGAACATTGCCATACTGATAAGCCATAGATCCATTCCTATTTTAGAACCTGCACTCGCCTGGTGTAATGCACTAAGCGGTGGATATA
>JBIOVR010000440.1:0-4520 GCA_044867875.1 Chitinophagaceae bacterium | reverse complement strand
CAACACCGGGCACACATCACGCATTGCGATCTTTAATGTATTACTACCGATCAATGCTTGCTTCATAGGTGATTTACCTGTAATACCCATCACTATCAAAGTCGCCGATTTTTGGTAAGCAAGTCTTTCCAATGAATCCACAAGATCGTCGCCTTTTTCACGAATACATTCAATTTCTTTATCACCCTTTCTTAGCAATTCATTTTTCAGACTCTCAAGATAGGCACCTGACATTTCATATTCATTATCGTGACGATAAAGAGTATAAAGAATAATACTTGTATCAGGTCTTCCGCTTAGCATTTCAGCCGCATAGCGTGCCGCATTCAACGCGGTTTCAGAAAAATCAACAGGAATGATAACCGTCTTCATGAATCAGTGGGTTTGTTTTTTCGTTTCAAAAATGCAGCCGAAAATAGCACATTATTTCGAAGGGTGTAAAATTTTATAGAGTGATGATTATATCACCAGCAACAGTAATTCTTATCAACTTTTGTTGCACAGTTTACCCAGAGCCAAGCGAAGGGCACTCTTGTGCGTTCTTATTTTTACTCTACTTTTTGTCCACCCCCAATTGATCTTTTCCTTTTATTGTACATCCGACCCCCGCCAGCGGGGGACAAATTGCTGAACTTTATTTGAGCATTAAAAAAATAAAATGCAAGTGACTTCTTTTACGCAAAGCATTTGTGAGAATGTTCATTGTCCCCCGCTGGCGGGGGAAGCACTTCGATCGGAAAGTTGTTTCAAGTTGGGGTGGATAAAAAAGACGAACAGAATTATTAAACCCAAACGGAGCGTCGCAAGCAAAGTTTAATCAGGGAACTGAAGCCGGCTACCAAAAAATCTTATCCCTAATTTTAACGCAACGCTGTGAATAAGTACTTCTTAAATAAATGAGTTTTGCAGATTATATTCGCCGCTATTAAAACGTTTGCCCGTGCGCCTAAAAAGTCTTGAAATTAAAGGGTTTAAAAGCTTTGCTGACAAAACAATTGTCAACTTTGATGACAATGTAACCGGGATCGTTGGCCCCAATGGATGCGGTAAATCGAACATTGTAGACAGTATCCGCTGGGTTATTGGCGAGCAAAAGATCAGCCACCTGCGAAGCGAAAATCTCGACAGCCTTGTTTTTAATGGCTCTAAAAGCCGCTCTGCATCTGGCCTCGCTGAAGTAAGTCTAACCTTCGAAAACACAAGGAATCTTCTTCCGACTGAGTTTAGCACAGTAACTATTACCCGTAAATTTTATAAAAGCGGCGAAAGCGAATATCGCCTGAATGATGTACAGTGCCGTTTGAAAGACATCCAGAACCTTTTTATGGATACGGGTATATCAACCGATTCTTATGCCATCATTGAATTGGGAATGGTGGATGACCTGATCAAAGACAAAGAAAATAGCCGCCGCCGGATGCTTGAACAAGCCGCCGGAATTTCAATTTATAAAACAAGAAAGAAAGAAGCTAAGCTTAAGCTCGATGCAACCGAACAGGATATTGCACGTATCGAAGATCTTTTGTTTGAAATAAACAATCAGTTAAAGACATTAGAGAACCAGGCTAAGAAAGCGGAAAAATATTACGAGGTTAAAAAAGAATATCGTGAAGTAAGTGTTGAATTAGCAAAAGCAGCATTAGAAAGTTTTAATGTTACTTACAAAGAACTGAACACACAACATGAGACAGAAACTGATAAGCGAATAAAACTGGAAGCTGAGATAGCCAGTGACGAAGCTGCACTGGAACAGGATAAGGTTGTTTTCATTGAAAAGGAAAAAGAGTTGCAGCTTATGCAGCATGCATTTAATGAAATGCTGCAACATCTGAGAACAAAGGAAAACGAGAAGAATCTTGCGGCTCAACGTTTGGATCATTTGAAGGAAAGGGAGTCAGGCTTACAGGATTTTTTACAAAAAGCAGAAGGACAACAGCAGGGGATAGAAGAAAGCATTGCGTTTACAGGATCACAGTTAGAAGAAGAAGCAATGAACCTCGAAGGAATGAACGAGCAATTGATACAGTTGCGAAATGAAATGGATGCGAAGAGGGTAGTGATGGATGAAAAAAGAATTTCGCTGGATGCATTGCGCAGCGGTTATCAGCAAGTACAGCGCAACCAATTTGAAGCGGAGAAAAAGGTTGTTATTGCCGATACTTCAATTCAAAATCTTAGCCGTGCTATCAACCAAATAGAAGATGATAAAGTGAAAAGAGATCAGCAGCGTACACATTTTGCTGATGAACTTCATTTGCGTGAAAGAGAACTCAACATTAAAAGAACTGATCTCGACCAATTACAAAAGCACCAAGATTATACAAAAGAACAGATTCTGCAAACACAGGCATTACTTGATACCCTGAGATCGAGAATGGCTGATGAAACAAGAAAACTTGATTCAAAGAGAAATGAACATGAACTTCTGAAAAGTTTGATCGATTCAATGGAAGGTTATCCTGACAGTGTAAAATTCTTGCACAATAACCAGGATTGGAATCATACAGCGCCAATTCTTTCTGATATTATTTATGTAAAAGAAGAATATAGGACAGCGTTGGAAAATGTATTAGAGCCTTATTTGAGCTATTATGTTGTAAACAATTTGCAGGAAGGTTTACAAGCGGTTCATTTATTAGATGCTAATAAAAAAGGAAAAGCAAATTTCTTTTTACTTGATAAATTAAATGATTCGCCGGTTGAGATGCACGATTTTTCATCAATGCAAGGCGTATTATCAGCATTGGATGTAATAGAGGTTGATGAAAAGTATCTTGGTCTTGCCCGTCATTTGTTAGCGAATGTGATCATCGCAGAAAATGAGGAAGTATTGCAAAATAGCAACGGCTTTGTAGTGATAGAAAAAGGCGGTCGGTATGTAAAAGGAAAATATTCATTGACCGGCGGTAGCGTTGGTTTATTTGAAGGAAAGAAGATCGGCCGTGCAAAGAATTTGGAAAAATTACAAGAAGAAATTATTTCTCAGAATGCAGTTGTTGAATTGCTGAAAGATGAAATACAGGAAAGACATAACGAAGTGATCGCTTTCAATGAAGAGCTGCGTGAGTCTACTTTGAAGAATACCGAGATAGAGATCCAGGAACTTACCAACCAGGTATTTTCATTCCATAACAAATTAGAAAACTTGCATGCTTTGCAAAGTCAAAGCCAGCATAGGCTCGAGGAATTAAAAACTGAGATCCAGCAAACCCAGGGATCGGTTGAGGCAACACGTAATGATCTGAAATGGTTGAGCGAAGAATTAGTATTACAAGCTGCAAAGGTGAATGAAGGCGAAGAGATCTTTAAAAATGAGGAAGGAAGTTATAATGAGTCGCATCGTCAATATAATGAGTTCAATTTATTAGTGACCCGGCAGCATAGTAAGATCGGGGCATTGAAACAAGAACTTGATTTCAAGAACAACCAGTTAAATGAACTGAAGCTGCAGATCGAAAATAATACGCAACAGCTTTCAGATTCAAGACAGCAGATCGAATCATGTATTGTTCAGCTTGAGCAGATCGAAGATGAGTTGTTCAACATGTTGAAGTTAAAAGAAGATGAAGAGAAAAGATTAAATGAGGCAGACCAGGCTTATTATAATTTCAGAAATGAGTTAAGTGAGAAAGAAAGCATGCTTCGTCATAAAGTGAAGGATAAAGAACAGGTTGAACATTTCCTTGCTGAAATAAAAGATAGGCTGAATGAGGTGAAGCTGCAACTGGCAGGCATGAAAGAGAGGCTACATGTTGAGTTTCGCATTCACCTGGAAGATATTTTGGATGAAGCAAGAATAAATGAAATGACAGTAGATGAACTGCAGGAAAGATCAGACAGGATGAAAAAACGCCTGGAAAATCTTGGGGAAGTAAATCCTACTGCCATCGAAGCTTTTACTGAAATGAAAAAACGTTATGAGTTTATTCTTGAACAAAAAAATGACCTTGTATCAGCAAAAGAAAGTTTGTTACAAACGATCCAGGAAGTAGAAGCAACAGCCAATCAAAAATTCTTAGAAACATTTAATTTAGTAAGAGAGCATTTTCACCGGGTATTTAAATCTTTATTTACAGAAGATGATCAATGCGATCTTATTCTTGAGAATCCGGAGAATCTTGCTGAGACAGGAATTGACGTGATCGCAAAACCTAAAGGCAAACGGCCATCCTCGCTTACTCAGCTTAGTGGTGGGGAAAGAACTTTAACAGCAACAGCCTTGTTGTTTGCGATCTACCTGATCAAACCAGCACCATTCTGTATACTGGATGAGGTTGATGCACCTCTTGATGATGCCAATGTTGGAAAATTCACGAATATGATCCGTGAGTTTAGCGGCAATTCCCAATTCATCATTGTAACACATAATAAAATGACCATGAGTGCTGTGGATGTGATCTATGGTGTTACCATGCAGGAGCCGGGTGTAAGCCGATTAGTGCCTGTTGATTTTAGAAGCCTGAGTTAATATATCAGAGAATAAATTATAAGTCCTGCTAACCGGCAGGATTTTTTTTAAA
>JBIOVR010000439.1:0-7462 GCA_044867875.1 Chitinophagaceae bacterium | reverse complement strand
TGGTTAATGATGGAACTTTTTAATTTGGCCAATTTGTTTACTTTCTTTTTAACAAACACTTCAACTTTTTACCGTTAATTTGCCGCCTTTAAAGGCTGTCCCTGTGGATTTTTAGATGAACTCCTTGGGCTTTTAATATTGACTGAACAGATCAACTAACAATGCAAAGAACTCTACAAAGATTTTGTTTACTGCTTACGGTAGTTTTTACTTCCATTATCAGTGCAAATGCTCAAAACCCGACGGACACAGTACCGAAGCCCACTTCAGTTGATCCTAATCTTCTTGCATGGCAAAATTCTAATCGGCCAAGAGAATATACGGTCGCAGCCATAAAAGTCACAGGTGTTTTTTATCTCGATTCAGCTATTGTTGCAAGTATATCCGGTTTACAGGTTGGAGATAAAATTTTGCATCCCGGCGGTGACCAATTTCCAAAAGCAATTGCAAATCTTTGGAAGCAACGTTTATTTTCCAACGTTGAGATATATGTTACAAAAGTTGATGGTGATAATATCGATCTTGAGATCCATGTAATGGAAAGACCACGACTTGGGAATTATGATTTTAAAGGAATAAAAAAAACAGAAGAGGAAGAATTGGTAGGTAAAATTGGTTTGGCGAAGCAAACAATTGTAACAGAAAATACTCGCCGGACTGCTGAAGAGGTAATAAAAAAATATTATGGAGAAAAAGGATACCTCAATTTAAAACTTGAAATAAAGGAAAGACTGGATACTAGCTATGTCAATTCCATCTTCATGACCTTTATTATTGATAAAGGCGAGAAAGTAAAAGTGAACAACATCAATTTCTTTGGCAATGAAACTGTTTCAGACCTTAAGCTAAAGAAAAAAATGAAAGGCACACATGAATTGAGCCGGCTTACTCTTTTTCCTGACAAGGACTCAACCATCTTTGGAGAAAACCCGCGGACCACTTTTAAGCAATATTTGCGTGACAAGGGCTTTTTATCTCTCACTAAAACAAAGAATTTTCTCGATCCCTGGTTCCGGTTTAAATTACTCTCCTCTGCAAAATTCAATGAAAAGAAATTTAATGAAGACCAGGAAAAGATCATTGAATACTATAACGCTATCGGCTACCGCGATGCGATAATCGAAGACGTAAAACCGTATACGATCTCCAGTGGAAATGTCAATATTGATTTTAAAATAAGCGAAGGCCATAAATATTATTTTGGAAACATTACCTGGAAAGGAAATTCAAAATACACCGATTCTATACTGAATGTTATTTTAGGAATTCATAAAGGCGACGTGTATAATATTGAAACGCTGAATCAGCGGTTGGGTAAACAACTTACACCAGAAGGCGGTGATATCAGCGGATTATACATGGATGATGGTTATCTCTTTTTCCGTGCTGAAGCGGTGGAAACAGCTGTTTATAATGACACTATCGATCATGAAATAAGAATGATCGAAGGCCCGCAGGCAAGAATAAAAAACATAAAGATTTCCGGTAACGACAGGACAAAAGAACATGTGATCCGTCGTGAACTAAGAACAATACCAGGTGAACTTTTCAGTCGTGCTGATCTTATTCGTTCGCAAAGAGAATTGGGCCAGCTAAATTATTTTAACCAGGAAACAATTGGTATCAATCCCATTCCAAATCCTGATGATGGAACTGTTGATATTCATTATAAGGTGGAAGAAAAATCTTCTGACCAGTTGGAGCTTTCTGCAGGCTGGGGCGGAGGAATTGGTCTTACAGGAACATTGGGTGTTTCATTCAATAATTTTTCTATAAAAAATATTTTCAATAGAAAATCCTGGGATCCTTTGCCCACAGGTGATGGACAAAAACTAAGTCTTCGATTACAATCAAACGGTAAACAATACAGCTCATATAACTTTTCATTTACCGAACCATGGCTTGGAGGTAAAAAAAGAAACTCACTAACTGTTTCTTTTTATAAAAGTAAATACGCTAACGGGTATGATTATAATACCGGTCGATTTAGCGACGAAATAGCGAAGAACAGTTTCATGAAAACAACGGGCTTTAGTGTATCCCTTGGCAAACAATTGAAATGGCCAGATGATTATTTCAGCCTTATTCATACAGTTAGCCTCACACAGTATAACATGAAAAATTACCCGATATTTCCGGGACTTGATAGTGGCATTTCAACCAATGTAAGTTATAAACTTACATTGCAAAGAAATTCTGCAGGACCTAATCCGATATTTCCTACCAGCGGTTCTAATTTCCTTACAAGTGTTCAGTTTACGCCACCTTATTCCCTCTTCAACGAAAGTATTGAAGCAGAAAACTCATATAGGCATCCTGAGTATCACAAATGGAGATTTAATGCAGAGTGGTTTGTGCCGCTTGGCAAACCGATGGGCGCAGAAAAGAACAGGCAGTTTGTTCTAAAGATTGCAGCGAAGTACGGTTTTATGGGAAAATATAATCGCAATCTCGAAGTATCACCATTTGAAAGGTTCCAGCTTGGTGATGCAGGAATGTCAAATAGTATGGGTGTATTGGGATATGATATCATTTCACATCGCGGTTACCCGATCTATCAAAATTCAAATCCAAGCATTAATCCAATTGATGATGTATCGCAAGCATCAAGATTCTTTACCATATTTAATAAATACGTGCTGGAGATGCGTTATCCTTTCACTACTAATCCTCAAAGTACTATTTATGGCCTGGCATTTTTCGAGGCTGCCAATGGCTGGTATAGTTTCAAAGATTATAACCCATTCCGCCTTCGCCGCAGTGCAGGTGTAGGGATGCGTTTCTTCCTGCCGATGTTTGGCTTGCTTGGATTTGATTATGGTGTCGGGTTTGACCGGATACAACCAGGCCAGGGATTAAAATCGGCGACCAAGTTTACATTTATGCTCGGGTATGAACCGGAATAAAAATATTTTTAACCAAACTTCATTACTACTATTTAACTTTCGTTGTGTCACCCACTTGTACGTTCTGTAATTCTATTCACCATTAAAAACATTTCAATATGAAAAAAGTATTGCTTGTAGTTTGTAGCTTATGGCTCGCATCATTTGCCGTGAATGCACAGAAATACGCCATTATTGATACCAAGTATATTCTGGACAAGATGCCGGATTATAAAGATGCACAAACGAAACTTGATGCCATTGCTGCCGGCTGGCAACAAGAAATTAATGCCCAACAAGCAGATCTTGATAAAATGTACAGAGATTTTGAGGCTGAGCAAGTAATGCTGAGTGAGGAGCTTAAGAAAAAAAGAGAAGATCAGCTCTTCAATAAAGAGAAAGCTGTACGTGATCTGCAGCGTAAACACTTTGGTTTTGAAGGTGATCTATTTAAGAAAAGACAAGAGCTTGTAAAACCAATACAGGATAAAGTATATAATGCAATCCAGAAGCTGGCTGTACAGCGTAGCTACGATTTTATTTTAGATAAAAGTGAAGGAATTACCGTTATCTTTGCCGACCCAAAATTGGACAAGAGCGAAGACGTATTGAAGGAATTAGGGATAAAATAATAGTAAAATCCGGTAGCCATAAAATGTTAAAGATTTCTGAAGAGGCAACTTTGCTCCCCAGAAAATACTCATAAAAAAACAATAACGTAAATCAAAATGAAAAAGATCATTGCAATTTTTGTGTTGGCTGCCGGCCTGGTTAGTGGCACTGTAGAGGCTCAAACTAAATTTGGATTTATTCGGGTGGATGAAGTAGTATCCCTGATGCCTGAATTAAAAAGGATTGATACCTTACTCACAAGCTATCAAAACGATACTTTACCGAGGACGTATAATTATCTTTTATCCAACTATCAACATTATGATAGCATCGCCAATGATTCTGCCCGTCAACCATTAACAGTACGTCAGCAGGCTTCAAGACAAAGAACAGATTATCTTGGTGAATTACAGAATTGGCAAGCTTCAGCTCAACAGCTGATAGAAGCAAAGCAAAACGCCCTTTTACAGCCAGTATATGATAAAGTGCTAAAAGCAATTGATGATGTAGCCAAAGAAAAAGGATACACTTATGTATTCAACAGGGAATCATTATTAGTAGGGCCGCCGGCAGATAATTTATTGCCAATGGTTGCGGAAAAACTAAAAGTGAAAGTACCACCGGCTGGCACACAACCGCAGAGGCCAGCTCCAAAAACAGGTAACTAAGGTTTGTCCAAAGGACCCGTTCGGAGAAAACAAATATTTGAAAGAGGCTGTTGCTTACAACAGCCTCTTTTACTTTTGCACTATGTCCTCATTTACACCTATTGGTATTTTTGACTCTGGATACGGCGGCTTAACTGTTATGAGAGAGATCGTAAACAAACTTCCCCGTTACGATTATATTTATCTAGGCGATAATGCAAGGGCACCTTACGGTCCACGATCTTTTGAAACAGTTTATCGTTATACATTGCAATGCGTGAAATGGTTCTTTGACCAGGGTTGTTCGCTTGTTGTGCTGGCTTGTAACACTGCATCCGCAAAAGCACTGCGAACGATCCAGCAAAATGATCTCGCTAAAATTGACCCGGAGAAAAGAGTATTGGGTGTAATAAGACCAACAACAGAGGTCATTGGTAATTATTCAGATTCAAAGAACATTGGAATATTAGCAACAACCGGAACAGTTAGTTCAAATAGTTATGTAATAGAGATCGAAAAGTTTTTTCCCCAGGTAAAAGTTTTTCAGCAGGCATGCCCTATGTGGGTGCCGCTGGTTGAGAACGAAGAATATGATACACATGGTGCAGATTTCTTTATTAAAAAATATATCAACCAATTGCTTGATCAATCACCGGTAATCGATACTATTTTATTAGCCTGCACTCATTACCCGTTACTTCATGATAAGATCAGGGAGTTTACACCGGCTGATATTAAAATTTTATCTCAGGGTGAAATTGTTGCGAATAGCCTGGCCGATTACCTGCAACGACATTCTGAAATTGAAAGAAAGTTAAGTTTGGGCGCAAGTCATCATTTCTATACAACTGATTCAACTGAAGATTTTGACAGGCATGCGGCGAATTTTTATGGAGCAGAAATAAGCTCTTTTCATGTGGATTTGGATGCTCAAAAACTTTGATGCTCAGGGAACTGTAAGTACAAGAATGCGACGCAACCGGGCATGACCAGTGAACTAAAGCCAGGTCAATAAAAATATAGAACTACACTCTAAAATCTTAAATCCGAAAACTAAAATCTGCCTTCCAACCCCTACCTTTGCCGTCCTTTCACAAACAGTGGAAAGTGGTGTTTCCGCTGGTGAATTAAATAACCCGTTTCTCCACGGGCATTTTTAAAAAGGAAAAATTAAGATTATGCCAGGTAAAAAAAGAACATATCAACCACATAAACGCCGCCGTAAATCAGTACATGGTTTTCGTAAGCGTATGAAAACTGCTGATGGTCGTAAAGTATTATCAGCACGTCGCAGAAAAGGCCGTAAGAAACTAACCGTTTCTGACGAAAGAAAAGCGAAATAAAAACACGGATCCCTACAGGGATCTAAGAAGTTTAATATAATTTATAGCTCCGATCTTTCGGGGCTATTTTTATTTAAAATCTTTCTGTTATCTGTGAGAGAAAAATTCACACTTGGAAAAGAGGAAAGGCTGAAAAGTCGAAAGCAAATAGAACAACTATTTGATAAAGGAAAGAGTATTGTTGTTACTCCGTTCCGGGTTTATTTTATTGTGAATCGTGAATTGCCAATACAGAAAGGAGAAAGCGGGTTAAAGTTCGGGACAGGAGTTTCTGCAAAGAATTTTAAAAAGGCAGTAGATCGTAATCGAATTAAGAGATTAACAAGAGAGGCATGGCGTTTGCAAAAAAATGAGGTAGCTAAAAAAGTCAAAGAAGCACAAAGACAATTGAATGTATTTTTTATTTATACCGGGAAAGAACTTCCTGGTTTTACAACAGTGAAAGATAAATTATCTATAGCTTTGGAAAAGCTAGCAGATAAAATTGATGAAAACATTTCTTCGCATCCTTAGTCTCCCCTTTATCGCTTTGATAAAGATCTATCAGTGGATCATTTCGCCAATACTTGGCCCGAAATGCAGATTCACTCCAACCTGTTCTCACTACGCCGAAGAAGCATTGAAGAAGCATGGTGTATTTAAGGGAATATGGCTGACGATCAAAAGGATCTCACGATGTCATCCTTGGGGAGGCAGTGGATATGACCCTGTACCGTAATAAACGCTGTTTTCATACTAACAGGTTTCATTCATAAATAAGTATCTTGTACACTACAAAAGCCACACGGTGACTACAGTTTCTATTATAGAAGATGATCCGCATTTCAGGGCAGGACTTGAAGTTTTAATACGCAACTCAAAAGAATTTGCCGTTATCTCAAGTTTTTCTTCTGCCGAAGATGCATTACCTCAAATAATAAAGCAAGCTCCCGATATTGCTATTGTTGATATAAAACTCCCGGGTAAAAACGGTGTGGAATTGATCAAAGAATTAAAACATGCTTTACCCGATCTTCTTTGCATGGTTTGCTCCTATTATGATAGTGATGATTATGTTTTTAGTGCTATAAAGAATGGCGCTTGTGGATATTTGCTTAAGGATGCACAACCGCAAGAAATTATGGATTCACTTGATGAATTGAAGCGTGGTGGGGCACCGATGAACCGATACATTGCAAAGAAGATAATATCTACATTTCATGAAAAAGTTATTGCTCATCATTTGGCAGAATTAACGGCAAGAGAAAACGAGGTGCTAAGTCTTGTGGCCGAAGGGTTATTAATTAAAGAAATATCTGACCATCTTTCATTAAGCAACTATACAGTGAAAAGTCATTTAAAAAATATTTATACAAAGCTGCACGTAAGAAATAAAGTAGAAGCAATAAATAAACTCAATGATCGAAAATAGTTAAGCGGGTTTATTGTTCTTTATATAACTGCTGCGAATGCGGCTGAGTGATTCAGGAGTAATGCCCAAGTAACTGGCGATCTGCTTTAATGGTAATCTCTTTTCCATCAAAGGATATTTATTGATAAAATTGCAATAACGTTCATCAGCGGTTTGGCTAAGGTTAGCAGTTATTCTTTCCTGTAATGAAACAAAGGCGTTTTGTAAAAGATGACGAAAGAATCTTTCAAATTTGGGGATCTTTATATAAAGTTCTTCCAATGCATTTTTTTCCAGGCAAAGCAGTTCTGTATCTTCTAATGCATCAATGGTGAATCGTGCAGGTTTTTGCGTCAAAAAACTATACATGTCACCGGTCCACCAATCTTCAATTGAAAATTGCACAATATGTTCTAAACCTTTTTCATCAATTGTATAAGTTCGAAGACATCCTTTGTTTACAAAATAATCATAGCGGTTTATTTCACCTTCCTGCAACAGGTATTGTTTTTTCTTTAGTTTTTTTACTTTAAGTAATGAAGTAAAATATTGTTCTTCTTCAGGAGTAAGAGTAATGAAGCGGGA
>JBIOVR010000438.1:0-2092 GCA_044867875.1 Chitinophagaceae bacterium | reverse complement strand
GGTCTGTAACAAAAATTGACAGAACAACTACTCCTTTTAAAATTGAATTTGATTACACAGCCGCACCAAACTGGCCATTAGCAGCTGCCAATGCGTTGGTGAAAAAATTATTGAATGAAGAAGGAGTTGATAAGTCAAGAGTTTATATCTCCGGCTTATCAATGGGAGGCATGGGAACATTTGAATCAGTTTATCGCTATCCCGATCTGTATGCAGCTGCATTACCTATTTGTGGCGGTGGTGATGTAAATCGTTATGATAAAAGAGTTGCAAAAGTTCCCTTCTGGGTTTTTCATGGCGCAGTAGATGCAGTAGTGAATCCCCAGCTTTCCAGGGATATGGTAGAAAAATTAAAATCATTAAAGGCAGAAGTAAAATATTCTGAATACCCGGGTGTCAATCACAATAGCTGGGAAAATGCATTTGCAGAAAAAAATTATCTAAGCTGGATGTTACAGCATAAGAAAAAATAATTATCATGAAAAGAAAACAATTTATTCACTCATCAGGCGCCGCATTGCTTGGCGCCATGCTATTACGCAAAAGTTCATTTGATCGGTTTGCAACTCAAGTCAAAGGACCTGCAATGGGTTTGCAGCTATTTACATTTTTTAATGAAATAGATAATGATGTTGAAGGCACTTTAAAAAAGATCGCCGGAGTTGGATATAAAGAAATAGAATCGGCCTTCAGCAAAAAAGGTGGCTATTATGGAATGAAGCCAAAAGAGTTTGCCAAATTTTTAAAAGATATGGGCATGAGTTGGAAATCGCATCATGTTCTAGGTGCTCCATTTAAAATGCCTCCGGGTGCTAAAATGCCGGCCGGTGCTGATGGAAAACCAATTACTATTCCACCGATGAGAAACCTTCGCGATAATATGCAGGATTTAGTTGATGAAGCTGCTGAAGGAGGTGTTGATTATTTGGTTTGTGCCAACACTCCTATTACCACACTTGATGAAGTAAGATCTTCTATAGATGTTTTGAACAAAACAGATGAAGCTTGTAAAAAAGCTAAAATTGGTTTTGCCTATCATAATCATGATGCAGAGTTTCGTGCAGTTGACGGACAAATTCCATATGAGCTATTTTTATCACAAACGAAAATGCAGATGGAACTTGATCTTGCCTGGGCTACCAAGGGCGGTAAAGATCCGGTTGAGTTATTTAAGCAAAATCCCGGTCGCTTTCCTTTATGGCATGTAAAAGATCTTGATGCAAAAAGAGAAGTTATTTTGCCCGTCGGCGAAGGAACGATCGATTACAAAAGGATTTTTGATGCGGCATCGACTTCAGGCATGAAACATTTTTTTGTGGAGCATGATATGCCGAAAGATGCATTAGCAAGTATCACGTCAAGCTATAATTACTTGAGCAAAATGTTGAAAGCATAAACATCTATTTAAAAACATCTAACAAACGATCCATGAAAAGAAGACATTTTATACAGAACCTGTCTCTGGGTGTAGCAGGCTTATACATGAGTCCGCTACTCGCTGATCAATTCAAAAAAAAGTCTTTGAATGTTCAACTTTATACCGTCCGCGATGCTGTTTCAAAGAACCTTGAAGGTACATTGGAACGTCTCGCTGGTTTGGGTTATAAGAATATCGAACTCTATGGTTATAATGGAACCTTCTTCGGGAAAACCGCGAGTGAATTCAAAACAATTCTTGGAAATACAGGAATAAAAGTGCTCAGCTCACATCATACAACCGGCATTGCTATGAAAGGAAAAGGAACATTAAGTGATGGTTGGGACAAAGCAGTTGAAGACATACATGCTATCGGCGCTGAATATATGGTATGTGCTTTCCTTTTCCCAAATGAACGTACTCCTGAGATATATAAATCATTGCCGGCTATGTTTGAAAAAGCAGCCACAGTTACAAAAACAGCAGGAATACAATTTGCCTATCATAATCATGATTTTGAATTTGAAAAGCTCGGCGACACATTAGTTTATGATTTTCTACTTAATAATACTCCGGCTGATCTTGTAAAGATGGAGATGGACCTGTATTGGATCAGCAAAGCAGGCCAGGATCCAGTTCAGTATTTTGAAAAATATCCTGGTCGCTTTCACCTAT
>JBIOVR010000437.1:0-4981 GCA_044867875.1 Chitinophagaceae bacterium | reverse complement strand
TCCGCATCCGATCAAAGGACAGGAAGTAAAAGCGTTTGTTGTGCTTGTTCCTGGTGTGGATGGAACAAAAGAACTCTCTGATAAAATTTTCCATTATTGCAGAAAACATTTGGCGCCGTATAAAGTTCCAAGACTTATTGAATTTGTTACAGAGCTTCCCAAAACTATCAGCGGGAAAATAAGGCGGATAGAATTAAGAGCAGCGGAAGAACAGAAAAAAGTAATGAAAGAAAAAAAGGATAATGAATATTCGGGTTAAAGTTTGAAGTGATTATTAAGAGGAAACAAAATATTAGTGTTACAGCTCGAACATTTGCATGTAACATTACAAAATGAGATCAAATGAATGATAATGCTGTAAGGATTGAAACAAGTTTTAATGAAACAAGGGAAAAAGTTTGGAAGGCATGGGCTGAACCGGAGTTCATATTAAAATGGTTCGGTTCCGATCCAAATGGCAAAGGTCTAAAAGCAAAAATGAATGTAGAACAAGGCGGGTCTTATGAAATAACTTTTAAAGATGCAGATGGAACTGAGCATACATGCATGGGAAAATATCTTATTGTAGAAAAGCTCAGGCAACTTTCATTTACATGGGAATGGAAAAATGAGCCGGGAGTTGAATCACTAGTCAATATATTATTTGATTCAATAAACAATAGCACTGTAATGATCTTTGAGCACAAAAATCTTGGAACAGCATCAGCACATAATTACTTAGCAGGCTGGAAAGAAACTTTCTTAAAGTTAGAAAAAGTACTGGCTATTTGAGAAGCTAATGAAGCTTGACTAATCTTTTTTATTTTTTTCCTGACTTGCCAAAACCGATTTAGTTGTTTCATGGGAAGCTGAGTAGAATTATTGCCGTACAAGAGTGCGACGCAACAGACGATGCTATGAAATACTGAAGCTGGTATCCAAAATCAATTAACGAAGTTGAAACCCTTCCAAAAACTTTGTATTAAAATCGCCGCTGCGGAAACGTTCGTCCTGCATTAGTTGCAAATGAAACGGAATAGTTGTTTTCACTCCTTCGATAACATATTCACTTAATGCACGGTACATGGTATCGATGGCTTCGTTGCGTGTACGGGCCATCGTAATCAGTTTGCCGATCATAGAATCATAAAATGGTGGAATAACATAACCGGCATAAACATGGCTGTCGACACGAACACCATGTCCTCCGGGTTGATGTAATACGGTTATCTTTCCTGGTGATGGACGAAAATCATTATAAGGATCTTCGGCATTGATGCGGCATTCGATCGCATGACCCTGCGGATAATAATCTTTGCCGCTGATCTTTTCACCCATTGCAATCTTCAATTGCTCTTTTATAAGATCAAAGTTGATCACTTCTTCTGTTACGCAATGTTCCACCTGTATACGGGTGTTCATTTCCATGAAATAAAAATTGCGGTTCTTGTCAACAAGAAATTCAATAGTGCCTACACTTTCATAGTTGATGGCACCTGCTGCCTTCTTTGCCGCATCTCCCATTTTTTGACGAAGCTCATCCGTCATAAATGGCGACGGAGATTCTTCCACCAATTTTTGATGACGGCGTTGAATAGAACAATCTCTTTCACTGAGATGACAAACACTTCCATACTGATCACCGGCAACTTGTATCTCGATATGGCGTGGCTCTTCCACAAATTTTTCCATGTAAATGCCATCATTCTTAAATGATGCAGCTGCTTCCGCTTTCGCATTGTTATAAGCTCTTTCCATTTCTCCATCTTCCCATACAATGCGCATTCCCTTGCCACCGCCACCTGCTGTGGCTTTTAATATTACAGGATAGCCCATGTTTTTTGCCAAACCTTTTGCTTCATCCAAACTTTCTAATAAACCTTCGCCACCAGGTACAACAGGTACACCTGCTTTTATCATTGTATCTTTTGCAGTGATCTTATCACCCATTGAATTGATCATATCAGGTGTAGGCCCAATAAATTTTATCTGGTGATCAGCACATATCTGTGCAAACTTTGCATTCTCTGCTAAAAAGCCATAACCGGGATGTATTGCATCTGCATTTGTGATCTCAGCAGCTGACATTAAATGTGGAATGTTAAGATATGAATCGCTGCTTTGTGGCTTCCCAATACACACTGCTTCATCAGCAAATTTTACATGAAGACTATCACGATCTGCCGTGGAATAAACAGCAACGGTTTTAATTCCCATTTCACGACAGGTGCGAATAACTCTTAAAGCAATTTCGCCGCGGTTTGCTATCAATACTTTTTTGAACACAATTGATAATTAATAATGAATAATTAATAATTCAAGAGAGGGTATCTGAATTAAGCTGGCTCAACTAAAAACAGCGGTTGATCATATTCAACAGGAGAAGCATCTTCAACAAGTATCTTCACTATCTTTCCTTTTACTTCGCCTTCTATTTCATTAAATAATTTCATTGCTTCAATAATACAAACCACTTTACCAGGAGTGATCTCATCTCCCACTTCAACAAAGTTTGGTTTATCTGGTCCTGCCTTACGATAAAATGTACCGATCATTGGACTCCTAACAGTGATAACATTACTTGGTGTAGTGTCCGCTGCTTTATTTGAGTCGGTTGCAGCAGAGGTTGGTTGTATAGATGGAGTTGGAGAAGTATGCGTAGGCATATGATGAACTTGAGACGGAGCTGGCGCCATATGCATTGGCGCACTAATTACTTGTTGAATCTTGTCTTCTTTTTGTTTTATAGTAACTCTGAAATCTTTCAATTCTACAGTTACCTCACCAATATTTGATTTGTTGACCATCTTGATCAACTCCTGAATCTGCTTGAAGTCCATGTTTTTCAAATTAAGTTGGTTTTGTCCGAAGAACTCCTCCGGATATGAATTAAGGGACGGCTAAGATAGGCAAATCAAATCCGTAAAGCACTTGATTTTGGCTAGTTTTTAGGCAAAATAGGGTCAGAATCATATAAAAAAGCCCAGAATCCAATAGATTTTGGGCAAATTCCTTAAAACTCGAATTTCTCATTTTACTCTTTCTACATACTCACCGGTTTTTGTATTGATGCGAATGATTTCGCCTTCATTTACAAAAAGTGGAACACCAACAGTAGCGCCGGTTTCAAGCGTTGCCGGTTTTAAAGTACGGGTTGCTGTATCACCACGAACACCGGGTTCGCAATAAGTGATCAGTAAAGCTATTTTATCAGGAAGTTCAGCACCGAGTACCTGGTCATTGTCGGTATTTATTAAAATACCCACTTCCTGTCCTTCTTTAAGATACTGCGGAGCATCTATTGTTTCTGGCTGTAAAGCAATTTGCTCAAAAGTCTCAGTATTCATGAAATTATAACCAGTATCATCTTTGTATAAATACTGGTAAGTATGTCTTTCTACACGTATTGGGTAGATATTATCTCCCGAATTCCATGTTTTTTCAATACTCCTGCTATTATCCACACCTTTCAGTTTAGCCCACACTTTTGCAGCGGCACGGGCAGTTTTATTTTCCCCAAATTCCACTACACTGTAAAGACTACCATCAAGTTTCAGGATCATTCCGCGACTTATATCGGATGTGTTTGCCATTTGAACTTTAGTTTTTTGAGGCGGCAAAGATAAGGTTAGATGGCCTTACGGCAAAGTGTGAATAGAAAGTTATCTACTCGTTGAAAATCGAGTTTATTATGAATAATGAAGTTTCTTTGCAGCATGAAAACTGTGATCACTCTTTTTGTTTTTGTGCAGATCTCAATGCTAGCTTTTGCACAGCAAACAGATCCTCCATATAAAAGATTTCCTACAGCACCTCCTCTTAAATTATTATTGACAGACAGCACTACAATTTTTACGGATAAGGATCTCAAAAAGGATACGCCATTATTCTTTATTTTATTTAGCCCTGATTGTGAACATTGCAAGAAGGAAACAGAAGAGTTGATCGCTATGATCGATAGCTTTAAACATATTCAAATAGTAATGGCGACGTTTATGCCTGTTGATAAAATGAAAGTCTTTTATGATAATTATAAGCTAGATCGATTTTCTAATATAACGGTAGGATATGATATGCAACATATACTTGCCACTTATTACCGGATCAGTTATACTCCCTTTCTCGCCTTTTATGACAAAAAAGGAAACCTGATCGAAGGAATCCAGGGAGGACTTCCGCTAATAAAAGTGCTGGAATATTTTAAAAAATAAATATTCTCGTTTTATCGGGCGTAATTATTTTCCATAGGGCCTCTCCTGATTTTCAGTCTTTTGTTTTTCCCATTATATCTTGGCAAGATTTTGTTATGGGTAGAATATCATGCTCAATGTGTCGACGATAAACCAAACAGCTTTTTATAGGTATTTATTTGTATTTGCGCTTTTTATGCTTCCTTTTTTTGCATTTTCTCAATTGCAATTGAATATTCATGAGGATACTTCCAAATACAAGACCATTGAAGCAAGTAACAAATATGACCGGAGCCTTTCTTATCAAAAAAAATGGGGAACACATTACCGAAAAGAATGGGGAACATCTGTGAAAGTCAAAATCGTAAATCTTGACACAATGGCTGGCGGGTTAACTCCTTACCAAAGTGGTGGGGGTAGACAAAGCAAAAGTTTACGCTTAAAAGATAAAGATGGCAGAGAATATGTTTTAAGAAGTGTGGATAAGAGTTTTGGGAAAGCATTACCTGAAATTTACCAGGGAACATTTATTGAGTCCATCATAAATGACCAGGTTACAATTGGTCATCCTTATGCGCCATTAACAATTCCAACCTTAGCGGATGCGGCCGGTGTATATCACACAAACCCTCAAATAGTTTTTATACCTGAACAACCTGCACTTGATTCATTTAATAAAGATTTCGGCAATCAGCTTTACATGCTTGAGCAGCGTCCTGATGAAAATTGGGAAACAGCATCAAACTTTGGAAATTCAAAGAACATTATTGGTACGGAAAAAATGCTGGAAGAACTTCTTGAAGATAATGATC
>JBIOVR010000436.1:0-12725 GCA_044867875.1 Chitinophagaceae bacterium | reverse complement strand
CATCATTTACTGCGCTTTGTTTTTTTTCCTGTTGATCACAATTAGAAAAAAAGAAAAAAGGCAATAAATAAAAGGCAAGTTCTTTTATTCGCATAAAAAATGATTATAACTAAAGGTAGAAAAAAGTATAGATGCAACAGTTCCGATATCTATCAGAACATTTATTATGTAATTTCTTTAGAACAGGATTGAAATTATTTGATTTGTATATTCACCTATTATTAGCGATACAATGCAAGCCAATAAACTAAGCTCTGGACAATTAAAAGTAGCTACTACCGGTTTTCTCAGCCTCTTCTCCATTGTTGGTATTATGGTTTATGGTCTTCCTTTCTTTTATGATTTTTGGGTAAAAGATTATGGATGGTCTAGGGCTACTGTTACTTCAGGAAATGCTTTTGCAAAAGTTGCTGTTGGTCTACTGGGTTTTTTTGCAGGATGGTTTATTGATTGGTTTGGTCCACGAAGATTAATGCTTGCAGGAATTTTAATGGGAGGTCTTGCCCTGGTTGGTTTAAGTACAGTAACAACACTCTGGCAATTTTATTTGTTCTATATATTCAATGCACTGGGATATATGTGTGCGGGACCATTACCTAACCAGGTTTTAACTGCACGATGGTTCAACAAGACGCGAGGCAAAGCGATGGGATTTGCTTATCTCGGTATAGGTGTTGGTGGTATGCTTGTTCCGCAAATAGCAAAATTGCTCAACATACAATTTGGATGGCACCAGGCATTGATGATTTTAGGAATATTAATGATCGTCATTTCTTTTCCAATGGCGTGGATCGTAAAAGAGAATCCGGAAAAAAAATCAGTAGAAACTATCAAGGAAGAACCAACAATTCCTCTTAATAAAATAGTAAAAGGCTGGCCGTTCTATTTGCTGTTGATTGGTAGTATGTGTTCTATAGGTGCAGTGGCAGGAACGAGCCAGAATCTTAAACTTTTTTTCAGTCTTGATCTGAAATATTCACAGGGACAATCAGCAAATATTATTTCCTTGGTTCTTCTGTCAAGCATTATTGGTCGTGTGCTCATGGGCTGGCTGGCAGATAAGTTTCCAAAAAAATATGTGATGATCCTGATCTATACACTTGTTGCAGGATCAATACCGCTGCTTTATTTTGCCGAGACACCGGGGATCATTTATTTATTTGCTTTCATTTTCGGAATGGGTTTGGGCGGTGATTATATGATCATTCCTTTAATGGCTGCCGAACTTTTTGGAGTAAGGATAATGGGACGGGTAATGGGACTTGTATTAACAGCAGATGGTTTGGCCGAAGCATTTTCTCCTATGCTGGTTGCAAAGCTTCGTGATAGTAGCGAAAATTATGCTAATGGATTTGCGGTACTGATCATACTTGCCGTTATTGGAATTGTTGCAGTAGCAATGCTTCCGAAAAATTTAAATCCCCAAAAAACTTAACTTACTTTGGTTAACTATTATATTGTTTAATATGATCCGGATTAATCACGAATTAAAAGCATCTGATCTTAAGAACAAACTCACAAAGTTCTGGGAACTTTCTGCTAAAAAAATAAAACTGATCGAAAAGGATTATGATGAAAGCAAGGGATCACCTGTTTTTACTATAGATGGCAAGTATTCAACAAGGGGATGGACCGAATGGACGCAGGGATTTCAATACGGATCTTCTATTCTCCAGTATGATGCAACAGGAGAAAAATCTTTCTTAGAAACAGGCAGAAAAAAAACAGTAGAAAAAATGGCACCGCATGTAAGCCATATTGGTGTACATGATCATGGATTTAATAATATAAGCACTTATGGAAATTTACTTCGGTTAATGAAGGAGAACAAAATTCCTTTCAATGAATGGGAAAAAAGTTTTTACGAATTAGCATTGAAAATTTCAGGTGCTGTGCAGGCCAGCCGATGGACAATAATAAAGAATGGAGGATTCATTCATTCTTTCAATGGCCCTCACTCTTTATTTGTAGATACAATTCGTTCTTGTCGTGCATTGGTGATGAGTCATTGCCTTGGTCATGTTTTCCAGGGAGAAGGGGATGTAAAAATAGATCTGCTGGAACGTGTTATCCAACACTTGAAAGCAACTGCAAACTATTCGGTGTTCTATGGTGAAGGACGTGATAGTTATGATGTATGGGGACGCACTGCACATGAAAGTGTTTTTAATGCGAAAGATGGAAATTTTCGTTGTCCAAATTCACAACAGGGTTTTTCTGGTTTTACAACATGGACAAGAGGACTTGCCTGGGCCATGTGTGGTTTTGCCGAAGAACTGGAATGGTTTGATACAGTAAGCGAAATAACTCTTGAAAATTTTGGAGGAAAAAATAATTTAGGATCGCTGATGCTGAAAGCGGCGAAAGCTACTTGTGATTTTTATATAGAAAATTCCTGCACTGATGGAATTCCTTATTGGGATACCGGTGCGCCGGGACTTTCCAAAATGAGTGATTACTTAAATAAAGCTGCTGATCCATTTAATTCTTACGAACCGGTTGATAGTTCAGCAGCAGCGATCGGTGCGCAGGGTTTATTACGTTTGGGAAAATATTTACAAAACAAAGGAGATGCTAAGAACGGGGATCGTTACTGGCAGGTTGGTCTTTCTGTAATGAATACATTATTGGATGAACCTTATTTGAGTATCAATGATGCTCACCAGGGAATGATACTACATTCCATCTATCATCGGCCCAATGGATGGGATCATATTCCTGCAGGCAGTAAAATTCCAAATGGCGAATCAAGCATGTGGGGAGACTATCATATTCGTGAAGTAAGTCTCTACCTGCAACGCATTATCAACAATGAAAAATATTATACATTCTTCAATTGCATTTAATGGGCGCCAAACAACTAACTGATCTTTCGCAGTTGTGTATTCATACCATCACAACCAAACCATGGAGCATTGAAGAAGCCGCAAAAAATTATTCAGCTGAAGGTGTAAAAGGAATAACTGTTTGGAGGGATGCAATAATAGATCGGGATGTCAAACAAACAGGTCAACTATTGCGTGACCATGGATTGAACATAGTTTCACTTTGCCGGGGAGGATTTTTCCCCAATAAAGAAAAAGAAAAAAGGAAGCTTGCGATCGAGGATAATTTGATAGCAATTGAAGAAGCTGCTGAATTAGAAACACAAGTGATCGTACTTGTTTGTGGTGCTGATCCAACTCAGTCACTTGAAGATTCAAGAAAGCAGATCAAAGAAGGTATTGAAACTATTCTTCCTCAGGCAAAAGCCGCCGGAATAAAATTGGCTATTGAACCACTACATCCTATGTATGCAGATACACGTTCCGCGATTAATACATTAGCACAGGCAAATGATATGGCAGAACAGATAAATTCGTCTTATGTTGGCGTTGCTGTAGATGTATATCATCTTTGGTGGGATCCATCTTTGGAACAGGAAATAAAACGTTGCGGGGAAAATGATCATTTATTAGCTTTTCATATTTGCGATTGGAATTCTCCGACGGTTGATATATTGCTTGACCGTGGTTTAATGGGAGATGGATGCATTCCTGTCAACAAAATAAGATCATGGGTGGAAGCAACAGGCTTTAGTGGTTTTTATGAAGTAGAAATTTTTTCCAATAAATACTGGCAACAGGATCAATCTCATTTTTTGAAAAAAATAATAAAAGCGTACAAAGAAAATAGCTGACAATGAAGGAGCATACAATAGGTATCATCATGAATGGTGTAACAGGACGTATGGGAACAAACCAACACCTGTTACGATCCATAGCTGCGATCATCAAACAAGGTGGTGTAAAGATCAGTGAAGAAGAAACGATCATGCCTGATCCAATCCTTGTTGGACGGAATAGTAGTAAACTGGAAAAACTTTGTGAATTATCCGGAGTAAAAAGAATGACGATCGATCTTGATGAAGCACTGGCTGATAAAAACAATATCATTTATTTCGATGCACAGGTAACGGGAAGAAGAGCAGATGCTGTTAAACAAGCTGTGAAAGCAGGCAAGCATATCTATTGTGAAAAGCCAGTAGCAACAGATACCAAAACTGCTATAGAACTTTATCAATTATGTAAAACTGCCGGGTTAAAAAACGGTGTGGTGCAGGATAAACTTTGGTTACCAAGTATATTAAAACTAAAACAGCTTATTCAACAAGGTTTCTTTGGAAAGATACTTTCTGTGAGAGGTGAATTCGGTTATTGGGTTTTTGAAGGTTATACAATTCCGGCTCAACGCCCTTCATGGAATTATCGGAAAGAAGATGATGGAGGAATTATTGTTGATATGCTTTGTCATTGGCGTTATGTACTCGATAATGTTTTTGGAAAAGTAAAAGCTGTTTCTTGTTTGGGTGCAACACATATTCCTAAAAGAGTTGATGAACAGGGAAAGGAATATGAATGCACTGCTGATGATGCAGCATATGTAACATTTCAGTTAGAAGATGGAATCATTGCTCATTTCAATTCTTCGTGGACGGTGAGAGTGAGGCGTGATGATCTTCTTACATTGCAAGTGGATGGAACCAAAGGCTCAGCCGTAGCGGGTTTAAGGGAATGTTATGTTCAAAATTATGAGAATACCCCGCGGCCAGTTTGGAATCCTGACGTTCCTCAGTCTATTAATTTTTTTGAAGACTGGACAAAAGTAGGAGAGCAGGAAAACTATGATAATGCTTTCAAAGTGCAATGGGAATTGTTTTTAAAGCATGTTGTAAAAGATGAACCTTTTCCATGGGATCTTCGTGATGGTGCTAAAGGAGTACAATTGGCTGAAAAAGGAATAGAAAGCTGGAGCAAACGTTGTTGGGTTGATATTCCTGAACTTTAAATAGTCATTATGAAAAGAGTTGCGCTAATAACAGGAGGGAGCAGGGGCATTGGTTTTGGAATTGCAAAACATCTTGCACAAAACGGTTTCGATCTTGCCGTGAATGGAGTGAGAGAAGAGAAAGTTGTTACTGACGCTTTGCAGGAATTGCGCAATGCAGGAGCCGATGTTCTATATTGCCAGGGAGATGTTTCATTAACAGTTGACAGGAAAAAAATAATTGAACAGGTTAAGAAACATTTTGGCAAACTGCATGTGCTCGTCAATAATGCTGGTGTTGCACCAAAAGAAAGAAAAGACATACTTGAAACAGAAGAAGAAAGCTTCGACCGATTGATCGCTACAAATCTTAAGAGCACTTATTTCCTCTCGCAGCAAATTGCTAACTGGATGATCGAACAGAAAAAGGCTGACACTGCATTTACATCTTGTATTATCAATATATCTTCCGTTTCTGCCACAGCAGCCAATGTTAATCGTGGAGAATATTGTGTTTCTAAAGCAGGTATGAGTATGGTAACACAATTATTTGCTGTTCGCTTAGGAGAGTATGATATTCCCGTTTATGAAGTTCGGCCCGGGGTGATCGATACTGATATGACGGCTAGTGTAAAAGAAAAGTATGATAAGCTGATTGGTGAAGGCTTAACTGTTCAGAAACGTTGGGGCTATCCTGATGATGTTGGTAAAGCTGTAAGTGCATTAGCCCTTGGAAATTTTCCCTACTCAACCGGCCAGGTGATCATCATAGACGGTGGACTCACTTTATCACGTTTTTAGTTTTTAAATATTTTAACTTGAATGAGATGAAAATAATACTAAAGATTCTATTTATTCTGTTCCCGATATTTTCACTTACTCAGGAAAAGAATGGAGCTTTCCCCATTACTGCCATCACACATGTTAATGTAATAGATGTGACAGGATCACCTGTTCGATCCGATATGACGATAATTATCGAGGGGAATAGAATAACTATCCTTGATAAAACAGCAAAAGTCAGAATTCCAAAAACTGCTTTTGTGATAAATGCATCTGGAAAATATTTAATTCCTGGATTATGGGATATGCATGTTCACATTTTTAATAATATTTCTAAAACCCCGCCGGATGAAAATGATTTTTCTTTGTTCATAGCAAATGGAGTGGTGGGTATCCGTGAAATGTGGACAAGGATGGAGGAAATGACACAAGTAAATCTTTGGCGCAAACAATTTCATCAGAAACCAGGAACAATACCTAGGATCGGCTCTGTTGGTACAATGATTGATGGCTCTCCATCACAACGACTTAATTCCGATACGGCCAGTACAACAGACCGGGCACGCATTATAGTTAAGCAGATGAAAGATGCTGGAATCGATTTTGTAAAACCTTATAATCTTCTTCCTCGAGAAGTATATTTTGCGATTGCAGACGAAGCTAAGAAAGAGAACCTTCCTGTGGCAGGTCATATTCCTAATCGTATTCTATTGAAAGAAGCTGCAGATGCCGGGCAACGCAGTGTCGAACACCTTACAGGAAGCAGAATAAATTTTGAAGCTGACTGTTCTGTTTTTATAAAAGAACTAGAGACAGAATTACCCGATTCAATTGCTGCAAGTTCGCCTTCTGTTCCTGTTATGAAACAAGTGCAGGATCTATGCGATGAGAAAAAAGCATTGGAAATATTTCAATACCTCGCTCAAAAAAATGTTTGGGAATGTCCAACCATGGTATTGTATAAAAGGTCTACTATCGACTCAATAAAATTCTTCAATGATTTCCGTCTAAAATACATTTCATCAAGGGATAGGCTGGCGTGGGGAACAAGCCCTGAAATGAAATGGTTTATCGAACAACGGAAAGATGAGAGCAGGGCCTATTTTCAAAGAGTATTGGCCCAGATCAAATTAATGAAAAAAGCAGGCATTCGTTTCTTAGCTGGTACTGATTATGACAATCCTTATTTGTATCCAGGCTTTAGTTTACACGATGAATTAGCATTGTTTGTTGAGGCGGGCTTTACTCCAATGGAAGCATTACAAACTGCTACTATTAATCCAGCAAAATTTCTTGGCAGCACCGACTCATTGGGGACAATTGAAAAAGGAAAGATCGCTGATATGATTTTACTCAATGCAGATCCTCTCGCAAACATTCATAATACTAAACAAATACAGGCAGTATTTGTGAATGGAAAATATTTACCAAAGCAAACACTCGCGGCTCTGCTTGTTAAAGTTGAGCAGGCAGTAATTAAAAGGTAGCTGTAATAGGTTTATTACTAAAAATAAATAAACCACCCCGATTGTTATCGGGACTGGGCAACCAGAAGTGATTTTTATTTATTGAACACTACAAAACTAAGTTGTTGGTTAGGCGACCAACATTAACATGGGATTTCCCTACTCAACAGACCAGGTGATCATGATCGACGGCGGACTTACCTTATCACGTTTTAGATTTCAATTAATAATATAATAAGTTAAATAAAAGCTACTTCGTCCCTACTTTTAATTGAATGATATTTTCTCCAGCACCTCTCTGCATTTACTTACCTCTTTTCCGATGTATGAAATATGATTGTCGGGACGCAACAGTATATAAAAGTTTGTTTCATTCCCAAATAAAAATGGAGGGATCTCTTTAAAAGAATATCTCGCTATTTTAATTTTTATATCACTCAATTGCTGACTTTTATTTTTTTCATCATCTCCAAAGAACAAAATTTTAAAGCTGGGTTCGGATAAAAGATCAAATATTTGTTTGCCATCAGAAAATATAAAAAAGGGCATTCTTACACCTGCCTTCACATTGCCAATGACACTGTTAAGTATTAGACAATTAGCCGAGTACTTAATTCCTATTTGTGATAAAAAAGGAAAGATGCGTCTTTTTAAGCTTGCACTTCTTGCAAGCAGGCCAATGAATCTTGTCATCATATGCAAGCGGATAAAATTCCAAAGAATGTTTGTACCTGCCATAATATCAAATACCCGGTCTGTAGTCTGCAACAAATGTTTTGCATTCTCACTTCTTTCGGAATTATAAGTTTGTAAAACATTAGTTTTAACCTCTTTCTTAATTGTATAAGCGATCTTCCATGCCAGGTTATAAGCATCCTGTATACCTGTATTCATTCCTTGCCCGCCAGCAGGTGTATGAATATGGGCAGCATCACCTGCGAGATAACATCTTTTATTTTCAAAAGAACCAGCTTTGCGACTATGTACTTTGTAACTGGAAAACCATAATACTTCTTTAAAATCTACAGGAACAACTATATGTTGTTTTACGGTGTCTTCAATGTCCGAAAATGTGAATTCTTCATCTACATTTTTGGTGTTTGGCAAAATGCCTATCACCCGGTAATGCCCATTGCCTTCCATCGGAAAAAAAAGAACAAATCCTTGTTTGATCATGAACATGAATAACTCGTTCTTATTGATGACAGGGCTTTTTAATTTTACATCCGTTACGTAAAATATCTTGGGCACAGTATCACCTTCAAAGGATAAACCCAGTTGATGTCTTACCGTACTGCTTGCACCATCGCTGCCTACCAGGTATAAACCTTCAATTATTTGATCTTGCCCGGTGCTGTTCTTATAGTAAACGGTCACCCTATCATCGGTTTGTTCTAAACGAGTGAAATCACATCCCCAATTAATTTCGATTTGGTTTGCATAAAGTTGATCAGCTAAAAGTCTTTCTGTTTTGCTTTGTTCTAAGGAAAGCACATAGGGGAAAGGGCTTAATCCATCGCCCAGGCCAGCCAGGTCTACTGCCACCTTTTGCTTGCCTTTATAAAATAAATTTATAGCAGTAGTTATCCTGCCCCCTGTTATTGCTTTTTCTGTTAGTCCGATCTCCCGGAAGATTTCAAGTGTTCTTGCCTGTACAACAACAGCCTTTGAAAGATGAGTTGGGTTTTTGTTTTTTTCTATGATTATAAAATCAATTTTATATCGAAGCAACTGTACTGCCATACTTAACCCTGTTGGTCCGGCACCTACAATAATAACCTGGGTCTTTACAATATTATTTTGTTTTTCCATGTTTCTGCAACGGGGATTATTCCTTAGTGAGTTTAGATTTAACTCACAAATCTCTAATTTATGCTATAAAACCTTATCTGTAAATATTAAATAGAACATTCCGAAATAAGTTTTTTGGTCTGGCGACCAACACAACATGGAGATAATACATGATCACTTATTTTTCCAACCCTATCTTTTTCATAAGCGCAATATAACGTGGTTCATTGCGCAGGTTCTGCAAGCGTGGTTCCATCTTCAGGTATCGTACTGAACCTGATTTTTCTTCATAAGCTTTTTGCATCCACTCCAAAGCTTTTACTTTATCATTAAGCCCTGCATAAACAAGAGCGAAAAAGAATGGAGATACAGGTTCCTTTTTGTTCACAACAAATAAAGTGTCAAGAATGTTATGTGCTCCTGCGGTATTCCCACTTGATGCATACACATGTCCAAGTGCTGCGAGATAATTTGGATTGCCGGGTGAAAGTTCTAATGCATCCTTGTAATCTTTGATCGCCTGGTCATACAATTTTTTCTGTTGGTAAGCCATGCCACGGATCCAACGGGCTCCCGATGACTTTGGATTTAGCTCCAGCGTTTTCTGTTCCTGCCCAATTGCATCATCATACCTTCCAGCAGACAGATATGCCATTCCAAGATCAGCATTGATTCTTGTCGAAAGTGGATCAAGTTCCCTTGCTTTTTCCATTTGAGTAACTGCTTCATTTGTTTTTCCTATTGCGGTAAGGCAGAGAGCAAACCAATGGTGAGCAAGTATATAACTTTTATCTAAAGCAATGGCTTTCCGGAAACCTTGTTCCGCACTTTCCCACTTCCATCCATGCAGGTTAATGTGTGCAAGAGAATTATGAGCCTCGGCAAGATTTTCATTTAGCTTTAAAGCCCGTTGAGCTGCATCTTTTGCTTTTGAAGTTGATTCATCATAAGACATTAGCTCATAGTCATAGAGAGTAAGATATGTGTCTGCTAATCCCGAGTATGCCGCCGCATAATTGGAATCCTTCCTTATTGCATCTTCAAAATATCTAATTGCTTTTTTTATGCCTTCATCCGTTCTCGTGTTCCAGTGATAGCGTCCTTTCAGATAGTCCTCATAGGCTTCAGGATTTTTTGTGAAACTTCCTGCCAATTGGTTTGTTTGTTTACCACTCAGCTTGATCTTCAAAATGTCAACGATCATCTTTGAAATTTCATCTTGTAATGCAAATACATCCTTCATCTCCCGGTCATATGTTTCAGACCACAGATGAGTTCCATTCCTTATTTCGATCAACTGAGCCGTAATCCGGATCGTATTACCAGACTTGCGAACACTGCCCTCCAGTATATTAGCAACACCAAGGTTCTCACCGATCTTTCTGACATCAAGATTTTTCCCTTTAAAAGAAAAAGATGAAGTACGTGAGATCACTTTTAGATCCTGGATCTTTGACAAAAGATTTAATAATTCTTCACTCATGCCATCACTGAAGTATTCCTGATCTTTAGCCGGGCTCATATCTGTAAAAGGAAGTACGGCGATAGATTGACCCTTTGTTTCAGGTTCTGCTTTATCAGCAAAAAATACTTTGTAAACAAAAAAACCGGCGGTAAAAAAAAGGATGATAAGAGCAGTTGCAATAATGATCGGTCTCTTCCTGCTTTTTTCTTTTAGCTTTCCTTCTATCTTACTTCGTTTCGGAATAGTTAATCCTTCGTTGCTGAGTGCAAATACTTCCAAAGGTTTGTCAACATTTTTGAAATTGAATTGTCCAAGTGAGATAGTGGAAACTGAGGGATTGTTTTTTATTTTATCATGGATCTCACCCGAAAGCAGGATAGCATTTTCCTGGCCAAGTGACTGGACCCTTGAAGCTACATTCACTCCATCTCCCAATGCTTTTGCATCTTCAAAAAAAACTTCACCAATATGCAGACCGATACGTAACGGAACAGCAGGTTCATTTTTCAATTCTTTTTGTAAAGCAAGTGAACAGGTGATTGCATCGGTAGCGCTGGGGAAAATACAAAGACTTCCATCGCCATAATAATTCAATACCTGGCCATTATATTGCTGTACTAACTTTTCAAGAGAAGAATTATAATGTTTAATTACTGCTACGGCCTTTTGCTCATTGGCCTGCATCATAGCTGTGTAACCGACTATATCGGTAAACATAATGGCGGCAAGTTGGCGAGCTTGGTTCATTGAATTCATTTTTTAATGCCTACAATGACACTCTAATTTATGAAATGTTTGTAGAAGAGTGGATTTTTTAGCAGGTGTATAAGGATTGGCGAACAACATTATTAAAGTTTGGATCGATTGCGGGGCAGATGTAAAGCATACAAGGTATGTCTTTATGTTACCACGAGCTTGTTTATCTTTTTAAGAGAACAACAGCGATAGCCAGAGGTTATTCTTTTGCCCGGATTGCTATAATAATAACCGAGACATTAGTGATTATAGCTATACTAATACAGATCCATAGCAACAAGTCAAGTGAAAAGATTAAAGCCAGTATAACAGCTGAAAGCGAAAGGAGATAAAGAAGGATAAAGAAATAAGCGGTGCTCCGTCCTATGCTTTTTATTACTTGAGACCACTTCTTAATAACAAAGATGCAGCTTACAAACCAAACAGATATTATCAACACAAGGCCTGCCAGATCCTGTAAGGATGGACCATGTATTTTATTGAATTTAATTATTGGATCATTATTATCTGGTAACAACAGTATTATTAAACCCGCCAGGAAAATTGTGATCAGTATAAGTAAGGACTTCGTCATTTAAAATGGGCGGAATCCCGATAGCTATCGGGACAAGACACTAACTAATGTGTTTTTTTAATTACTTCTTTTGGATCCCGTTTTACTTCACCAGTAATATAAAGCTGGACTGAATCTCTTGTTGCATTCGATCGAACCATGACCGTTCTTTGAAATAGGGTTGACACTCCTTCAGGATCGAAAGAAACGCTTATGACTGATGAGTCACCCGGTTCAATAGCTTTTTCCGGCGCCTTTGCCTGTACACAATGGCAATTACCTCTCGCTTCAATAATGCTAAGAGGGATATTGCCCGTATTTGAAAATTTGAAATCAATATTTGCATTTGATTTTCCGTCTATAACACCAATATCAATTCTCTCGTTTTGAAATTTGATCTCTGCACTTTTTGGAGTTTCCTTTTTTGCAGAACCAGCTTCGCCACAACTAAAATTTGTTATCAAGACAAATAAAATAAAATATAGACGTATGCTTTTCATTTTTATGAAATTGATACTTGAAAATTAATCTATAATAATTAAAAAGAGAAATGCTGTTTGAGTTCTTTAGAAAGGCATACTTTTCCCAATGATCAATATGCAAAATAAGATGCCATTTTTTTGAAAAAAGTATTATATGGTATCATTTTTCAAAGCAATATGCTTCCTAAGCTGCTGGAGTTTGTTGATCTATGCCCACGCACATGGAAATTCATAACTTTAGAACTATAAGTCAAACTAAATTTTATGAGATCACTGATCATTACTCTTACGTTGGTGATTGCATTAATGCCAATTAGTACACAGCCACAGGTAAGTGCAAATAAAAAACCTTGCAAACTGTGTGAAGAATTAAAAAAATTGCAGTTACCGGATCTCACCATTATAAAAGTTGAGTCAAAACAAAAGACACGATCAAAGGCAGGGAACCTGGATCCCTCCAGTCTTTATAAATGTGCCTTTTTGCCGTTTGGAAGGTCGTATAAGCAAGGAAATTGATTTTGAATTGTTGTTACCTCAGCAATGGAACGGCAGGTTTTTAATGGCAGGTAATGGAGGGTTTGCAGGCAGTATTCAGAATAACCTCTTAGGTTACCTCGATAAGG
>JBIOVR010000435.1:0-6984 GCA_044867875.1 Chitinophagaceae bacterium | reverse complement strand
TCAAACTCCATATCCGTTAAAACTTTTACAAGCGGATTCTCCACTTCATAAAAAACTTTTTCAACCTCTTTTTCTTTTAATTGAGGTAAAAAAATTTGTTTCAATTGCAATGTGATATCAGCATCTTCAGCAGCATACTCTTTGATTTTTTCAAGTTCGACATCACGCATATTTCCCTGTGGTGCCCTTCCTTTCTTACCGATAAGTTCTTCAATATGTACTGGCTCATAGCCAAGGTATTTTGCACTCAATTGATCCATGCTTCTTTTCCCATCTGGCTCTATTACATAATGGGCCAGCATTGTATCAAAAATTTTTCCTTTTAATTCTATATCATACCACTTCAATACGAGCATATCATATTTAGTATTTTGCCCGATCCATATTTTACTTTTATCATTAAATAATGGTTCAAACAAAGCAAGGACTTCTTTTGTCTTTGTTTGATCCGGCGGACATGGAATATAATATGCTTCGCCGGGTTTTATAGAAAAACTCAGCCCTACTAATTCTGCTTCATTTGCATCGATACCGGTTGTTTCGGTATCAAAACATATTTCATCATGTTTCTTTAATTCGGCCACTAATTTTTTTATGGCAGCGTTACCTTGTACTGCTTCATATTTGTGCGGAGAATTATTAATATTCTTACTTACAGATATTGATTCTCCAGAGTCACTTCCATTGGATGAAGCTTGTTCAACAGGTATTGAGGGAGCGGCACTTTCAATTATATTTCCAAACAGATCGGTTTGTACTCCGACAGGTTGCTCTTTTTTAATAAAATCTTTATTCGAAACAGTGATAGCAAATTCATCACCCAATACCCTTTTTCCAAGTGTTTTAAATTCCAGCTCTGCAAAAACATCTCTTAGTATGTCTTTGTTCATTTCCTTCATCCTGAAATTTTCTTCATGAAATTCCACGGGCACATTGGTAATGATCGTTGCTAATTTTTTACTTAGTATAGCAAGATCTTTTCCTGCTGCTACTTTTTCTCCCAGCTTACCCTTGATATTGCCAGCATTTGTTAAAACATTTTCCAATGTTTCATATTCAGCAAGAAGTTTCGCTGCAGTTTTTTCTCCAACTCCGGCAATGCCCGGAATATTATCTACTGCATCTCCCATTAAGCCCAACACATCGATCACCTGGCTTACATTTTTGATATTCCATTTTTCACAAACTTCCTTTGGTCCCATTATCTCAACATCACCGCCCTGGTAGCCGGGCTTATAAATTTTCACTTTATCATTTACCAATTGGCCATAGTCTTTATCCGATGTTACCATGAATACTTCATATCCTTCTTTTGCCGCCAATTTACTCAGCGTACCTATTATATCATCAGCTTCATAGCCATCAAGTTCAACAACAGGAACATTAAATCCTTGTATTATTTTTTTTATGTCAGGTAAGGCCGCTATCAGATCTTCTGGAGCTTCCTGGCGATTTGCCTTATAGTCTACAAAATCTGTGTGTCGTTCTGTTGGGGCTTCTGTATCAAAACATACAGCAATATGAGTTGGCTTTTGATTATTCATCAACTCAATCAAAGTATTGGTAAAACCAAACTGTGCATTTGTGTTTTTTCCTTTTGAAGTTATTCTTGGGTTGCGGATGAGTGCATAGTAGGCCCTGAACACCAAAGCAAGAGCATCTAGCAGAAAAAGTTTTTTTGACATCCTGCTAAGATAAAAAATCATAGCGAGCCAAATAAAAATGCCTTAACCGGAGAATGACCTGGTTAAGGCATGAATTCTTTTTAGTAGTCAGTTTTACTGCTGATGGTCTTTATTAGCCTCTTCTTTACTCAAATATTTTTCAGGGTTCTGAACAAGCACAGTTCCTGTATAAGCAGCATTAGTAGCGGGAGAGCTTACAACAGCAGGAGCTATGTCACTATTCGCCCTGTCTTTATGGATAAAGTTCAGGTAAAGAGCAAAGAACAGCAGGTTGAATGCAAAAAAGTTAACGATTTTACGGATGCGTCTTTTCATAAATATTGGATTTAGATTCGTTCGACTAAACTATAAAACGAATAATGGCGCACAAAATTTTATGAAAGCAAAAAATTAAAATCGGGCAAATGTACCGGAGAGGGATTCGTATTACTACGAATATTTTTTTCGGGTTGTACTCATTTCTTTAATTCTTCCAGTTGCTTCTGCAGTCTGAACATTTCATCTCTCAGTCTGGCAGCTTCCATAAAATCAAGATCTCGTGCAGCTTTCTCCATTTCTTTTTTAATTTTTGAAATGGCTTTTTCTGCCTGGGGAATTGTTTTGTAATCAGCCTGGTCTTCCGCAGCAATAGTTACCAGGTCCTCGCCCGGTAGAATAGCATAAGGATTGGCGGGGTCATATCCTTTAATATCTAATACAGATGTTTGTGCAAAAACATCCTGTGTGGTTTTTATAATTGTTTTAGGGGTGATGCCATATTTAATATTCCATTCGATCTGTTTTTCCCGGCGACGGTTTGTTTCATCAATTGTTTTTTGCATGCTTTCCGTCATCTTATCCGCATAAAAAATAACAAGACCATCCACGTTTCTTGCGGCTCGCCCTGCTGTTTGAGTCAGGCTTTTTTCATTTCTTAAAAAACCTTCTTTATCTGCATCAAGAATTGCTACCAATGATACTTCCGGAAGATCCAAACCTTCACGTAAAAGATTTACTCCCACCAATACATCGATCTTTCCCAATCTTAATTCACGAAGTATCTCCACTCTTTCTAGGGTGTCTACCTCGCTATGTATGTATTTTGATTTTATGTTGATGCGATGAAGATATTTATCCATCTCTTCAGCCATTCGTTTAGTAAGCGTTGTTACCAGCACCCTATCGCCTTTTGTAACACGTTTATCGATCTCATCCAGCAGGTCATCAATTTGATTTACACTGGGGCGTATTTCAATTGGTGGATCTAGCAACCCTGTTGGCCGAACAACTTGTTCCACAACAACACCCCCACATTTTTCCAATTCAAAATCATCAGGAGTTGCAGAAACAAAAATTGTTTGATTCAGCATCGATTCAAATTCATGAAAGTTCAATGGACGATTATCCAAGGCAGATGGCAAACGAAAACCATAATCAACAAGAATTAATTTCCGGCTTCTGTCACCGCCATACTTGCCGCTTACTTGCGGAATTGTTTGATGGCTTTCATCGATAACGCATAAAAAATCTGGCGGAAAATAATCAAGCAAGCAGAACGGTCTTGAACCTGGTTTTCTCCTGTCAAAAAATCTTGAATAGTTCTCTACTCCATTGCAATAACCCAATTCGCGGATCATTTCAACATCATAATTAACTCTTTCACTCAGGCGCTGTGCTTCGATATACTTTCCGGAATTTTTAAAATACGAAACCTGTGAATTCATTTCATCCTGTATCTCGTAAAGGATCTGCTGGATCATATCTTTTGGGGCTAAATAAAGATTAGCAGGAAAGATCGCAGCATTGTCTATTACACTTATTCTTTTTCCTGTCATCACATCAAAACTTTCTATCTCTTCAATTTCATCGCCAAAGAATGTAATGCGATAACCATTATCAAGATAAGGTAGGTTAATATCAACCGTATCTCCTTTTACCCGGAATGTACCCCGTTTGAATTCGATCGTTGTTCTTGAATAAAGAATATTAACAAGGGAATGAAGAAACCCCTGGCGTGATATCGTTTGTTTTTTATGAATGCGAATAATGCCATTGGCAAATTCATCAGGGTTACCAATACCATAAATACAACTTACAGAGGCAACGACAATAATATCCCTGCGGCCACTTAATAATTCAGATGTCGCATGTAAGCGAAGCTTGTCCAACTCATCATTAATAGAAAGATCTTTTTCTATATATACATCGCTTACTGGCAGATAAGCTTCCGGTTGATAGTAATCGTAATAAGAAACAAAATATCCGACCGCATTTTCCGGGAAGAATTGTTTGAACTCTCCGTAAAGTTGAGCCACCAATGTTTTATTATGCGTAAGAACCAGTGTCGGTCTTTGAACATTTTGAATAACATTGGCAATGGTAAACGTTTTACCGCTGCCCGTTACTCCAAGTAGTGTCTGGTATTTTTCTCCCTCCAGGATTCCCTCTGTCAAATTACGGATCGCATCCGGCTGATCGCCGGCAGGAGGATATGGTGTATGAAGTTTAAAAGCCATAAAATGCAGGGGAACAAATTTACTATCTTATTACTTCAGTTTTCTTTTTATATAAACAGAGTAATCTTCGATCACCGGTTCATAGGTCTCCTGCATAAGCGGCGATGTAAGAATAAAATCTGCGGTGGCTCGGTCGCAGGCAACCGGGATATTCCAGGTTGCAGATATACGCAACAAAGCTTTTATATCCGGATCATGAGGTTGTGCTTCCATCGGGTCCCAGAAAAAGATCAATACATCGATCTTGCCCTCAGCGATTTTAGCTCCTATTTGTAAGTCACCGCCTAATGGACCGCTTTGCAATTTTGTTATTGATTGATCAAGTTTCTCTTCCAGTAAGCTGCCAGTAGTTCCTGTTGCATACAAGCGATGCTTGGCAAGTGTAACTTTATTAAATACTGCCCACTCGATCAATTCCTTTTTTTTATTGTCATGAGCAACCAGCGCAATACGCTTCCGGCGTTCCATTATTCTTGTAGTCATATTGAAATAAATTAAAAAAAATGCCTTACCAATAAGGCAAGGCATTGATGCTAAAGTTACGATTAATTAATTCAGTTCTGCCGATACGCTGATCTTTGGTTCAGCTGAAACTTTTCCTGCTGTGATCGGTTGACCTTCTACTCCAAATTCTGCTAACTTAATATTGAAAGTCGCATTTGTTTTTAAAGTTTTGCCTGCAACAACAATAGTTGCCGGGGTTTTTACTTTTTGAGTTTTATCTTTTATTGTAAGGTCGCCTTCTACAGTAACATTGTAAGTTCCGTCTTTGTTGAAATTAACTGCAGAGGGATTTGTGATCACTCCGCTAAAAGTTGCTTTTGGAAACTCATCAGAGTTCAGCCAGCTCTTTTGATTAAAATGCTCCTGGATCTTTGGGTTAGAAAAAGCAAAATTTTTGATCGCCGCTTCAAACTGTACAGTATTCTTCAAAGGATCGATCGCTGCAATACCAGTTTTATTTTCTGCTTTTGCTAAATTATCCAGCGAGGTAGTAGCATCAAATGCAACTGTGGCCGATGTTGAAGTTTTCTTTTGTGCGAAAGCCATCATCGAGGCCGTAACGATCATTAGAGATAAAATTATTTTTTTCATTTTTGTTTTAATTTATTTATTGGTTAAAGAATTAATTTTTTTCTACAGTACTGCGTTTAAAACTAATAAAATAAGTATCCAGAATTTCACTATAAATGCCATCGCTGCAAGACCCTTTAATAAGAACATTTTCTCCGGGCTTTAACTTTTTTGCTTCGGCCATGTGTTGATCTTGGAAAGCAAAAATTAAATAAGAGCCAGTTGTCGTATCTGACATCTTTATATTCATCGTCGTATCTGCTGGTTCTATTGTCGTTACTATACCTTTTACGGCAATTATTTTTTCAGCATATTTTTTGTTGGCGGCTTTATGATCTCTTTCGAATTCTTTGATAAAAGGAATGGCATCAACAGTATAATCAGCTTTTAGGCTGGCAGTATCGTCATGTGACAGTGTTGCGAAATAAAAATAAACGGCTAAGCCGATAAGCAATAAACTACCACCTGCAATCAGCAATAATTTCAAAATTTTCTTATTCTTAGGATTTTTCAACATTTCTTAAAACCTATTTGATGTGTTTACCTGAAAAAGCAGGCGTATTTTGATGAACAGATAAGGGAATGCAAAGGTTGGTCCGTCTTTGAAGACTTCACTTGATATATGTTAATAAAAAAACCCGTCTCAAAATTTTAAGACGGGCTTCACTAACCCATGTTTGTTTAATTCTAAAAACAAGATTATACGGCCTGCATTTCTTTTATTTTCTCCCTGATCTTGGTTTCAATTTCATTTGCCAGTTCAGGATTATCAATAAGCAGTTGTTTAACTGTATCACGGCCTTGGCCAAGTTTATCATTATTATAGCTAAACCAGCTTCCGCTTTTTTGAACAATGCCCAGCTCAACACTCATATCAACGATCTCACCTGATTTAGAAATACCTTCTCCAAAAATGATATCGAACTCTGCAGCACGGAAAGGAGGAGCCACTTTGTTTTTCACCACTTTTACTTTTACACGATTACCAACCGCTTCTTCACCGTCTTTTATTTGTGCCATACGACGAATATCGAGACGAACTGAAGCATAAAATTTTAATGCATTACCCCCGGTTGTGGTTTCAGGATTGCCAAACATTACACCGATCTTTTCCCTTAACTGGTTAATGAAAATGCAAATAGTATTTGTTTTGGAGATCGTTGCTGTAAGTTTTCTCAATGCCTGGCTCATCAGTCTTGCGTGTAACCCCATCTTACTGTCACCCATTTCACCTTCTAACTCACTTTTTGGAACAAGGGCCGCTACCGAGTCAATTACCACCACATCCAGTGCGCCAGAAAGGATAAGACGATCAGCGATCTCAAGTGCTTGTTCGCCATAATCCGGTTGTGAGATCAATAAATTATCTACATCAACACCTAATTTCTGCGCATAGGCGCTGTCAAAAGCATGTTCCGCATCAATGATAGCACACATACCGCCCTTTTTCTGAGCTTGTGCAATCACGTGAGTGGCAATCGTCGTTTTACCAGACGATTCGGGACCATAAATTTCCACAACTCTTCCTCTTGGTAAGCCGCCTATTCCAAGAGCTACATCAAGCCCAATGGAACCGGTGGACACTACTTCCATTTCATGAATTCCTTTCTCATTCATCATCATGACGCTGCCCTTGCCATAATCTTTTTCGATCTTGTCAATGGTCAGCTTTAATGCTTTTAATTTTTCATTGTTGATTGACATATCGGTAGTTTTTTCTTTTGCTGTTT
>JBIOVR010000434.1:0-3034 GCA_044867875.1 Chitinophagaceae bacterium | reverse complement strand
AATTATTAGGGTTTATTGTTGAACTTATTTCACGCAAAGTATTTATCCATTTTTTGTAGAGAGTGAACTTAAAAGAATGATCTTTTACTTTGATAAGCGATCTTAGTAATGAGTAAAAAGTAGTGTTTAATTTTCCATAAGGAGCCAGGCCCATTACTTTCCATTGTTCCCCGGCGAAACTGTCAAAGCCACAAAGTCTGGTAACCAGTGCATAAACAAACCCTATGCTTGCCCAATTCTTTTGTTCAAAAACACAGTCAATTTTATTTTCATGAAAACGATAAATGCCAAGTGAACCATTTTGTCCATATCCATCTAATACAACACATAAAGCATTATCGAAAGGACTTGTGTAACATCCGTAAGACGCATGTGTTAAATGATGCTGATGGTATACATTTTTAACACTACAGTCAGGTGATAATGAATGTAATAATTTTTTGAAAGAATGGCCAGCCTGGCTTATGCTTCCACATTGTAGATATTCTAATCCAATTAGATCATAACCGGTTAAAACATATGGTTGAATGCCATGGAAAAGATAATTCAAGACCAATTCCTTGCATTTTAAAATCCCACATAAATATTGAAAAAATAGCTTATTTAAATATTGCTTACTCCATGAATAAGAAATAACAAATTCACTGCCATCTGAACAATACTTTTTTAATAAGTTTTTTGTGTACTTTATTTCATCACAAACAATGCCTGATGCCTTCTTACATTGCAGGTTTCTTTCTGTTGCTTCCGCAAACAATACATTTCCTTCTTCATCCAAAATCGCAATTGCAGGATCATGAAATGTGCAGCCAAGGCCGATATAATACTTCTTTAGCTGGGAATTGATGGCCTTCATTTGTTTTGGTTGCAATTTGTTATAACAAATTAAACAAAGAAGCCCATTTTGATATAAAAAAAAGGTTGACATGAGTCAACCTTTTACTGAGAATAAATTTTATTAGTTATTTAGTCTTGTACTGTGGTATCAATTGCTTTGCCATTTCCACCATCTTCTTAATTCCTTCTTCTGGCAAATTACCTTTCTTGAATTCTCCCAATACTTCAGGAAGTTTGTTTTCCATTTCCATGAGAAAATGATCTTCAAATTCTCTTACTCTGTTTACAGGTACATCTTTTATCAAACCATTTGTACCAAGATAAATAATTGCTACTTGCTTTTCAACAGAGAATGGAGTGTATTGTGGTTGCTTCAGGATCTCAACGTTTCTTGCACCTTTATCCAATACGTTCTTAGTTGCAGCGTCAAGGTCACCGCCGAATTTTGAAAACGCTTCCATCTCACGGTAAAGAGCCTGGTCAAGTTTCAAAGTACCGGCAACTTTCTTCATTGATTTGATCTGCGCATTACCACCCACACGACTTACTGATATACCTACGTTGATCGCAGGACGAATACCAGAGTTGAACAAGTTTGTTTCCAAAAATATCTGTCCGTCAGTAATTGAAATTACGTTTGTTGGAATGTATGCTGATACGTCACCTGCTTGTGTTTCGATGATCGGCAATGCAGTTAATGAACCACCACCTTTCACCAAATGCCTGATAGTCTCAGGTACATCATTCATTTGTTTTGCAACATTATCATCGGTAATAACTTTTGCAGCTCTTTCCAATAAACGACTATGCAAATAGAATACATCACCAGGATAAGCTTCACGACCCGGAGGACGACGAAGCAACAATGATACTTCACGATAAGCAACAGCTTGTTTTGAAAGATCATCATAAATGATCAATGCTGGTCTTCCGGTATCACGAAAAAACTCACCGATCGCTGCACCAGCAAATGGAGCATAGAATTGTAATGGAGCTGGATCACTTGCAGAAGCAGCAACGATAATGGTGTATTGCATTGCACCTGCATCTTGCAAAGTCTGCATCACACCAGCAATAGTTGAAGCTTTCTGTCCGATCGCAACATATATACAATACACAGGTTTACCTGCTGCGTAAAATTCTTTTTGATTGATAATGGTATCAACACAAATTGCAGTCTTTCCAGTTTGACGGTCACCAATTACCAACTCACGTTGACCACGACCGATTGGGATCATCGCATCGATCGCTTTGATACCAGTTTGCAAGGGTTCTTTTACCGGCTCACGAAAAATTACACCCGGAGCTTTTCTTTCCAATGGCATTTCATAACGTTCGCCAGTTATCGGGCCACGACCATCAATTGGTTCACCCAATGTATTTACCACACGGCCAACCATTCCCTCGCCAACTTTAATAGAAGCGATCTGTCCTGTACGACGAACTTTAGAACCTTCCTGAATTCCACCAGTCTCTCCCATCAATACCACACCCACATTATCTTCTTCAAGGTTCAATGCAATTGCACGAACACCATTTTCAAATTCAACAAGTTCACCATAACGAACATTGCCCAATCCATAAACACGGGCAATACCATCACCCACCTGCAACACAGTTCCTACTTCTTCTAGGTCGGCGCTGGCGTTAAAGTTGCTTAACTGCTGACGCAGTATCGCACTAATTTCTTCCGGTTTGATCTGTACCATTTTCTAAAATTGTAATTTTTATTTTATTATGAGCCCGACTGCATTGCTACTATTAAGCTTTCGTTGCGTCGCACTCTTCATCTATTTGTAATTCTAATCACCAAACAAAGAACTCTTCCACCTAAGTTTCCCCTTTAGGGGGACAGGGGGTTATCTCACCTTATAAATAAAGTCATTATTCTCAAACTGCTTTGCAATCTCTCTAAGATCGTAAGCAATACTCGCATCCACCATTTTATCGCCTGTCTGTAAAATAAAGCCTCCGATAATATCTTCTTTTACTGCTGTTTCCAACTCTATATTCTGCATTTCGGTTGTCGATTTGATATGATCAACAAATGCTTTTTTCAGATCATCACTCAATGGATACGCCGTAGTAAGTTTTACAGGGAATATTTTTTTGATCTCTTTGTACTGATGAATAAATGCAGTCGTAATCTCCGGTAATGCACTTTCTCTTCCTTTATTGATCAGCAACTGAATAAATG
>JBIOVR010000433.1:0-9979 GCA_044867875.1 Chitinophagaceae bacterium | reverse complement strand
GATTTTGTTTTAAGTCCTGAAAGAGTGATGTTTTGGGAAAAACAAAAAACGCTGATCATTGCTGACCTGCATATTGGCAAAACAGGTCATTTCAGAAAGTCCGGGATACCCGTACCGCAAAATGTTTTTAAAGAAGATCTTCAAAGACTATTTACCCAGATACTTTTTTTTAAAGCAGAGAAATTGATCATCGCCGGTGATCTTTCGCATAGCAGATCAAACAAGGAAATGGATCTTTTTAAAAAATGGAGAAACGATCTTGATGCTTTGGAAATGATCCTTGTAAATGGTAATCATGATATACTGGAAGAAGGTTGGTACGATGAAATGCGAATTGAAACAAAAGATTGCCTTGATATTGGGGATTTTTCATTTTGCCATGATCCCGATGATGCATCTGTAAAAGATCAAGCACATTATACTTTCTGCGGTCATGTTCATCCCGGCATCAGCATCCGTGGTCGTGGAAGACAATTTTTGCAATTCCCCTGTTTTTACTTTGGAAATAATATCGGGATCCTTCCTGCATTCAGTCGTTTTACAGGTTGTGTAAATGTAGATGCCCAAAAAGGAGAAAATATTTTTGCAATTGTTGAGAACGGGATCATGCAGGTGCAGTGATCAACGCTTTTTTCTCAGCGTGTTGAAATCAATAAAATAAATAAAGCGAAGTGTCAGCTCATTGCCATGGCGAAGATCCATTGTCTGTGCAAGGTTATTCAAATATTTTTTGTACGTCATGCCGTCAACATATTCGTCATTCCCAAGAAAATTTTTCCATCCCAATACAAGCCGGCTGCCCAGGCGAAAATCCCATGTGTAGAATGCATCGAGATTAAAAAAGTTCACATTCTCATCCTGGTTGGCAATAAATGCACGGGGAATATCCTGTCCATTTTCATCAACGTTTGCAAACCGCTTATAAGTTACTTTGCTCCAGTTATGTCTTACCCGCATTGTCAAATTCATTCGTGGTGTAAAATTGTAAACACCCGAATAGATAGAGGTAATATCATTAAAGTCGACAAAACTTATTATCGGCTCTCCATTTGATTCCCTACCTGCAAAAACAATATAATCTGATTCTGTTTCGCCGATATTGGTTATTTCCATTGATATCTTATTACTGAAGCGATAGCGAACGCCTAGCTCATACTTGTAGTAATTATGTTCTTCAGGAATATGGAACAAAGAGCCAAGAAGATCATAACTGAAAAAAAGTTTTTTCCGGCTATCTGTACTTCCTTCTATTTCAGCAAAACTAAATGGCGGTCGCTTTGCATAGCGGCCTGGAGTGTTCAAAACAAAATAATCATTCTCTCCAAAAGGTAAAGAACCAACCGTGAGACTGACATCCCAAAAATTTCTAAACACCCAAAACGCTTGCCCGGTTATCCGCAGATAATTATATGCATAAGGTTTGTAAAGCCAGCCGTAACTTGAAGTGAGCCTGTAATTATAAGTAAGAAAATTTCCTTTCGGCGTAAATTGATTGTAGCTGATCTGCCCGGTATAAGAAACTTCATTTGCCGCGGGCAAAATTCCCAGGTCATTCGGATCGTATTTATCTGATTCAATAAGATTTGAAATATAGTACTGGAGCTTGCCACTTACTTTACCTACACGCAGGCTTGTGCTGAAACCATCATAGTCTGCAGCACCAAAAATTTTACTGTATCGTGCAGCACCGCGAACATTAAATTTATTTTCCTTATCAAAAAAACTAAAATCAAAAGCAGAAACATTGGCATCGCGGTTAATATATTCCCGTATCACATTCGTGTTGGTAAATGTTACATAAGACCGGTTCTTTAATGCCTTGTCAACTACAATAATATTATAATTAGCAAGCGCCTCAGTTACTATACTGGTGTCTTTACCATCAGTGCTATTTCTAAGAATTGCTTTTTCTTTTTGTGCTATTGCATTAAAAAAACCAAACCCCCATTTATTTTTTGTTCGACCTGAAAATTTGATCGCATTGTACAAATTGGTCACTGCCGGGTTTTCAATGATCTCATAACTAGGATAGTCCTGAGCAAATTTTTGAACGGCGCTGAATCTTTGCGGCATCTCTCCTACTCTCCTTGAATAAAATAATCCTGCTTTATTAAAAAGTTCCGTGCCTTCTGTAAAGAAGGGACGATTCTCTTCAAACCTTATTTCATATGGAGTAAGATTATTTACCACGTTGTCAGAAACCACTTGCCCAAAATCAGGTATGATCGTCGCATCAAGTGTAAAGCTTTCGCTTATTCCGTATTTCAGATCCATACCGCCGCTTTTCAACCACTCTGTTCTATTGCCATTAGCCGTGGGTGAAATATTAACGCCACCAGATAAATAAGGAGAGAAACTTAATCGCAAAGGAGGTTCAATATTTTTAATACCGGTAAGATCGCCGAACTGGTTTAAAAAACCATTGACATTAGGATCAAAAAAATTCCAGCAGGAACGTTCATTATTTTTTCTTGTGAATCGCATTAATTGAATGCCCCAATCCTGCATATCTTTCTTTGTAAACCGCAAAGAGAAATAAGGGATTCGTATTTCCACCGACCATCCCTTATCAAGCATCTTTGTTTGACTTTCCCAAACAGCATCCCATGTTTTATCACCATATTCGCCAAACTCACCACTAAAGCTCGGAGATAATTTTGCATCTGTCTGCACATTTGCTGAAGTGACCAGGAACTGGAAACCATTTTGATTGTCGTTATACGTATCAAAAAAAACTGAAAAATAATCTACATCAGATTGTTGCTCCTGGTCTCTCGCCGTTAATTGTTTTCTTATTGATGCAGGATCATCATAAAGCATAGCTGCTATGTAGATGGACGAATTATCGTAAAGAATTCTTACCTCGGTTTTTACGGTTGCCAGTTCACCTGCTTTGGGAAAGTTTTGAATAAAATCTGTAGCGACCGGGGCTTTTTGCCAAACTGTATCATCAAGTATTCCATCAATTTTTGGAGAATGATCTGTTTTAACTGCAGGCATGTTCCTTGTTTGGGATGATCCAAATAGAAACATCAGCACGATCGTGGGTACAAGAAAAAGGCGTTTAAAAGCCATGCAGTTAGTTAATTAGCTAACGACAAATATAATTCAATAAATTTTGCTTGCCTAAGTAATATTGCTATCCCTAAACAACAGCTAATTCATTGATGTTAAGCTAATTCATCTTCTTCTTTAAAGTGCTTACCTGTTGGTGTAAATTGGTAACAATGTTGGCCAATTGATTTATATCCCATCGTTGTTGAGATACGGCGCGGCTGATAACAACTGATGCCTGCCATAGTTCCAATACGTCTTCTGAGTTTATATGATATGGTTGGTAAGAAGGATTATCACTTACTAATGTCAGCTTATTCTTAGCCTTGTTGTTTTTGTCTATTCTTTTATAAACGATGCCTTCAGATTTTGATACAACTATATATGTGTAGTTGTTTTTTACTTCATCAAGTGTCTCTACTTTCTCTCCTACAATTATTGATCCGCTCGGAGTTGGCAGCATTGAATCACCCATAATTTCAAATGCACGGTAATTGCCGCCTGATAACATTGGTAATGTAAATGTGTTCAATTCATCAATATAATCCGGATCTGCATAACCATTCAAGTAACCGGCTGCTGCTTTCATAGGCACAAAAGGAATATCAGGTCTGCCTCCGGCAAGTTTCAAAGCCCTTCTTTTTGCCAGGTAATTTCCTTTGTTCTCACTAAGATCTTTTCTTAAAACATCATCCATGGAAAGTTTGAAAATATCACACACAATTTCCAATACTTCAAGATTTGGCTTTGCTCTTTCTTCTTCATACGCTCCCAATAATGATCGCTTGATACGAAGCTTGTCAGCAAATTCCTGTTGTGTCCAGCCACGCAGCTTACGCAGGTATTTCAGATTTTGATTGGCAATATTCATAAGAAACTAATTGAGTTAGCTGCAAAATACTAATTTTTTTGGTTTTCCAAAAAACATTTTTAATAACGGAAAAAACCAAACATTTTTGCCTAGAATATGAACCTATGTCAAAAACTAAAAAAACTGCAAAAGCAACGGTAAAAAGATCGGCAGCTAAGAAAAAAGAAAAACCAGTAATCCTTATTACCAATGATGACGGAGTATCGGCACCGGGTATCAAGAACCTGGTGGAAGCTGTAAAGGATCTTGGAAAAATAATTGTAGTAGCCCCTGATAAACCTCAATCAGGCATGGGCCATGCGATCACGATCGGATCGCCGTTACGCTTAACTCCTGTAAATTTTTTTGAAGGAATAGAAGCTTATCAATGCACAGGTACGCCTGTAGATTGTGTGAAGCTTGCCGTTGATAAAGTGCTTCATCGCAAACCTGATCTTTGTTTAAGTGGTATTAATCACGGCGCCAATCATAGCATCAATGTTATTTATTCAGGAACTATGTCTGCGGCTGTAGAAGCAGCGATCGAAAGCATTCCCTCTGTTGGGTTTTCATTACTTGATTATAGTATTGAAGCCGATTTTGAACCAGCAAGAAAATATGCCCGCATTATTGTGGAGCAATTACTTTCAGCCCCACAGGACAAGCACATGATCCTGAATGTAAATATCCCGATCGCAAAGATCGAAGAGATAAAAGGAATAATGATCTGTCGCCAGGCATATGCAAAATATGAAGAGGATTTTATTGAACGACATGATCCCCATGGCCGTAAATATTTCTGGCTTACCGGTGAGTTTGTAAATTTTGATAAAGGCAAGGACACCGACGTATGGGCATTGGCAAATAATTATATAAGCGTAGTTCCCGTACAATTTGATATGACCAATTACGTTCTTAAATCTAAATTTGAAAAAACGTGGCAACATTTATCCTAAAAAGAGATAACCTTAAGCTCGGATTAGTTCTTGGACTCATGGGACCTGTACTCGGCCTTATCATTGTCTATTTCCTTAAATTTTCTTCATTCAGCTTCTTAGATTTTCTTGATTATTTTTTTAATACCAGGGGATTGATCACTTCTGTCGGGGCACTTTGTCTTTTAGCCAATGCAGTTTTGTTTACTATATATATAAATACACACCGCGACAGTACGGCTAAAGGGATCTTTGTCACTACCCTTTTATATGGTATAGCTATCCTGATCATAAAAGTTTTTATTTAGTTATTCCAGCAACTGTAATTCTATTTATCGTTCCTTGCGTCGCACTCTTGTGCTGCAACAACTCTATTCATCTTTTAATGTATTTTGCAACCTGCAATGAAGTATTATATAATAGCAGGTGAAGCATCAGGTGATCTGCATGGCAGCAATCTTATCAAAGAACTGAAGAAGCTCGATACTTCGGCAGTGATTCGCTGCTGGGGCGGTGATAAAATGCAGCAGGCCGGTGGTGACCTGGTAAAACATTACCGTGAGCTAGCCTTCATGGGTTTTTGGGAAGTGATAAAAAATATTTTTACGATCCTTCGCAATCTGAAGTTTTGTAAAAAAGATATTGAACAATTTCAACCCGATACTCTGATTCTTATCGACTACCCGGGTTTCAATCTTCGCATCGCAAAATGGGCAAAACAAAAAGGGCTGCGTATCATCTACTATATTTCACCACAAGTATGGGCATGGAAAGAGAACCGGGTGAAGATGATGAAAGAATGTATTGACAAAATGATCGTCATTCTTCCTTTTGAAAAAGATTATTTTAAAAATAAATGGAACTGGGAGGTGGAGTATGTGGGACATCCGCTTGTGGAAGTGATAGAAAGTGAAAAGTTAAAAGTGAAAAGTGAAAAATTAGGTACCAAAGAGATCGTGGCCCTCCTTCCCGGTAGCAGAAAACAAGAGATCTTAAAAAAACTACCGGTGATGCTGGAAGTAAGTAAAGCGTATCCTTCTTATCAATTCATTGTTGCAAAAGCTCCGGGACTTGATGATGTTTTTTACAACTCACTTTTACAACCATACAATAATGTAAGCACTGTATCAGGAAAAACTTATGATTTATTAATGCAAGCTAAAGCAGCCTTGGTAACATCAGGGACTGCGACACTCGAAACGGCTTTATTTGCTGTGCCTGAAGTAGTTTGTTACAAAGGGTCATTTCTTTCTTATGAAATTGGAAGACGGTTAGTGAAAGTTAAATTCATTTCATTGGTAAATCTTATCATGGATAAATTAGTGGTGAAAGAATTGATACAGCACGACATGAATGTGAAAAATCTTCAGTTCGAATTAGACGAATTACTTACGAGTGAACGACGAATTTTACAACTGAAAAAAGATTATGCTGAACTGAAAAATATATTAAGTGAAAAAGGGAATGCCTCTTCAAAAGCTGCACAACTCATCCACGATTTTACCTTAAGAAAATAATTTTATTGCCAATATGATCAGGCACAGAATAAAGATCAATATGCTTGTCCTGTTTATCCAATGCATTTTTTTAATAAAATCAGTATTCGGCCTGTTCGGGTCCGGCTTGCGGATGTAGAGATATTCTGCTATTTGTTTTAAGATTCCCATATAATTGAATTCAAAGTTACGTTGAAACCATAATTGGTCATCTTGCTTATTTACTTACAGATTTTATCAACAAATTTAGAATTTCATCAAAAAAGCAATTGTGAATAATAAAGAAGTTGTAACTTTTTCGTCCAAAAATTTATTTTATGAAACGAATAACCTTAACCATCTGCGCAGCGGCATTTCTATTAGCTTCTTGCGGCGACGATAAAAAGCCTGATGAAGCTATCAATGCTAACGCAACAACTTCAGCTACTACTGACACAAAAACCAAAGAAGAGGCTTGGGTACCTGTTGACTCGGCTACAGCCATGAAAGCAATGATGGATTATGCTACACCTGGCGAGCCACATAAAATGCTTGCTAAATCAAACGGAACATGGAACGGTGAAGTAACTATGTGGATGGCCCCTGATGCAGCACCTTCTACCAGCACAATGACGATGGTAAATAAAATGGTGATGGATGGCCGTTACCAGGTTTCAGAAGCAAAAGGAAATATGATGGGAATGCCATTTAATGGCATGAGCACAACCGGGTATGATAATCATAAAAAAGTATTTATGAGTACATGGATCGATAATATGGGAACAGGAGTCATGAAAATGGAAGGTCCCTGGGATGAGGCTACCAAATCCACAACGTTCACAGGCAAAATGATCGATCCTTCTACCGGCAGAGAATGTGACTTTAAGGAAGTCTATACGATAATAGACGATAACACTCAAAAAATGGAAATGTATGGCCCTGATCCAAAAACGGGAAACCAGTTTAAAACAATGGAAATAAAGCTTACCCGGAAAAAATAATTGCACAGAAATAATATTGAGATCCCTGGACTAATGTCCAGGGATTTTCTTTTCCATTTTTCAATACTTGTTTTAATGCTTAAAAGCTCACAGTAATTATGAATAATAAAGAAGTCGTAACTTTTTTCTCTAAAATCATTTTATGAAGCTAGCTGTTCTTGCTATCGGCACATTCACTCTATTCATTTCGTGCACAGAAAATAAAAATGTAGAAAAAGATAAAAAACCTGTAGTTACTGTAACTACAATTAGCGAAACAGAAGAACAGCCTGATCCAACGGAATATTTTTTTCCCGGCCCGATGCATAAATGGCTGGCAAGTTTTACCGGTACCTGGGAAGCGAATGTGATAGGTTATATGGATCCAACAAAACCTGATACCTCCAAACTCATACAAACTTATTCTATGATATTAAATGGTCTTTACCAGGAGGCAAGGCTTACAGGCACAATGATGGGAATGCCGTTTGAAGGAAGAAGCATTAATGCGTATGATAATGCCAAAAAGAAATTTCAAACAGTCTGGATCGATATTTTTAGTTCTGGTTTTACTTATATGAACGGCGATTATGATTCAACTTCAAAAACCCTGAACTTAAAAGGTACGCAGCCCAAGCCTTCTGGTGAAACCGACATGAACATAAGACAAGTAATGAAGATGATAGATAAGGATACTTATACTTTAACCATGTACGGTGATGGTCCGGGAGGAAAAGAGATAAAATTTATGGATGGAACATTTAAACGGAAAAAATGATCAAATAATGAATCATTCTTTCTTTGTTTTTTCCATTGGCAATTCAGGTATCCTGCTCCATTCCTGCATTGACCCATCATACACTTTTACATTATAACCGAGTGACCGACCAGTAAGATAAATAACACTGGCAGTCTGGCCGATGAAGCAATAGGTGACAACTTCTTTGTTCTTATCTGGTAATACAGCCTCGAAGTTTTTTTGTAATACTTCGGTAGGCTTAATATTATTTACTGAATCTATCATATCAGTATAAGCAAGATTTAATGCACCGGCGATATGACCATCACGGGGATTACCCGTTGGATCACCATCATAAAATCTTTTCATTCTTGCATCCACCACTTCAGCCGATCTGGTTTTTAATGAATTCAACACATAATCTTTATCAACTAACAATGGAGCAGAAGAGGTTGCTACAAAATTTCCTTTTTTAACAACGGGTAATTCTTTAGTAACCGGAAAGCCTGCTTTTTTCCATGCCACCAATCCACCATTTAAATAAGAAACCCTGTCTCTTAATCCAAGATTTTCCAGTGTAATAAACATTCTTGCAGTAATACTTACATCACCAAACGCATGGCATAAAACAACTTTGGAATTCTTATTTATACCAAGATCCTGCAAAACTTTAGTTGCCGTTTTGGGATCAGGTGGATTATAAGTTCCTTCCGGCGAATTTGCTGTTAACCAATCTGGCCAGAGATATCTTGCACCTTTTATATGCTCATTATCATAATCAAATTTTAAAAAACTTGGTTGAATAATAACTAGATCAGGATCACTCATATTATCATTCAGCCATTGTGGAGAGACAATTATATTCTGTGCAGAAACAGTTATTGAAAAGCCAATTACTGTCATTATCAAACATAGCTTTCTCATAAATAAATTATTTATTGAAAATAAATTTTCAGAAAAGATAAACTTACATCCTTCGTAAAGGAAAGCTATTTATGATAAGCGGCAGCAGGGAATTTTAAACAGGATTAGTTTGACTTCGCTTTTACACTACCCTGCCTGGTCATAAGATTGTTTTATCCAATTGATCAGATCTTTGTTGATCATCTTTTCATCTTCTACTTTTATGCGATGTGTGCACATTGCATTCCAGCTACCAGAGGCAATCACATTTCCTGAAGGAGCTACTCCTTTTATATTCAATCCTACATCAAACCTGTCTTTTGTTGAAGGTTGAAGAATTGCAAACTGTTTTTTTCTTCTTAAACTCACATAAGCCTTCTTCGGCGACACCTCAATGTCTTTTCCAAACTTGTTTATCTCACTCATGATCTTATCATACCATGGTTTGAGATTTTCTTTGCCTTTGTATTGCTCAGCGATCCAATCGGTGTCATTTTCAGCAGCACCTGCATGACTTTGTTTTGCATAGTGCACCACCATATTTGCATTACCATGTGTGAAGCCATGTTTCTCTTTTAAAAAATTAACCAGTTCACCATGTTTGGCAAAACCAGATTTGTTGACAATGGCGATCCATTCATTTAATTTTTTTCCTGTACTTTTTTCAATGTTGGCGATCTGGGTAGCATAGGCTTTGTCTAATGATTCACTCATATTTTGTTTTTTTACTTTTTAAAAAAATACTAAAAACTCAAAATGCGGAAGAACTCGGGCCACGGACCCATCTCTTCTTTGTATTGTTTAGCCATCACCCTTGTTATTTGTGCAATGTGAGTAAGATCATGCACCACCCATGTAGCCAATAAATTTCTCAATGTCACTTCACCAAGCTTTGGATGCATCCCTTTTTTATCGAGATCTGTTTCTGTCAACTTCAATGATCTGAACCAGTTTACATTCTCTATTCTCACTTTTTCGAATTCGTCAAGCAATTGCTCTAATCATTTGCCTTTGCTTTCTTCATATTGAGCAAAGCGATCCCA
>JBIOVR010000432.1:0-5922 GCA_044867875.1 Chitinophagaceae bacterium | reverse complement strand
ACCTGGTGTAGTAAGGTAGACCGCATTTCCGAAACAATTTGCACATATCGCCTGGTATATCACACCTTGTTTATCAAAACGACTAGTGCCGCCATCTACATGATCTGTCAGACCTCCATTCTGCCCCCAGAAGCTTCCAAATAATTGAGCAGTTGCATTTTTCTTTAAAACAAAAAAGTAGAAATCATTACCATCAGTTGTAGATTGAATAGCATCTGGTGTAACAGGCAAGCCGGAGGTTAATGACGATTTGAACTGCCCGTCAACAACTCCTCCCCAACCGGATACATAAACATTTTCGCAATTGTCTACAAGAAATGCTGTAATTGAAATATTAGGTTCTCCCGATGGCTTGCCGAACCTGGTTGAATAAACAAAAGCAGAGAGATCAGGTTTCAGCTTTGCAATAAACTGGGGAGCACCTCCAACGCTATATGCTGCATTTATTATAGGCCAGGCACCTCTCGTTTGCCCGCATATATATGGGAAACCAAATTTATCAAACTGAACACCATATACTTGGTCATCGCCGCCGGTCCCAACATAAGTTGATCTTATAACAGCTATACCATTATTTGATATAATAGATACAAATCCATCAATATTCCCCTGGTTTGTTGAATGTATAACTCCGGCTGAGGTACCTGGAAAATTTATACTTGCTGTCCCACCGCCAACATAAATGTCGCCATTAGGCGCCAATGAAAGAACGTAAGCAGCATCATCACCACCGCCACCGAGATAACTTGCGAAAGAAAGCGAAACACTTGCATCAAATTTCAATACGACAGCATCTTGTGCCCCTGCATTATTCTGCTGAAAAGCACCAGGCGTTTTGGGAAAATCTGTTGACCTTGTGCAAGAAGCCACATAAATATTTCCTCCCCCATCTACGATCACTTCACTTCTTCCATTATCACCATAATTCTGTTGCAATGAACTATTACTTTCAATTGCAATATTGACTCCATCATCACCTTGCCCGCCTATCTTTTTAGAACCGATCAGCGCTGATCCGGCTGCATTTAATTTAGTAACTACGATATCATAGCCACCACCAGGACCGATCTGTCCAGTACCTGTAACAGGATAATCTGCCGAGTTTGTTCGTCCGGCAACTATTAAATTTCCTGCTCCATCTACTACAAGGCTATGTGGCTGCTCATTACCAGTACCGCCAAGATATGTTGCATAAATTCTTGAAGTGCCATTAGGTGATAACTTTGATATGCTTATATCAGTAGCGTTAACACCGGTATTACCACCGGACCAATTAGTTTGAAATGCTCCCGGGGTTACCGGGTAACCTGTCTTTAAACTAATGCCGCCACCATAAAAACTTCCATCGGGTCCATAGGTTGCCGTAAAACCCCAGTTATCACCTGTACTTCCTGAAAAGGAGCTAAAAATTAATGTGGGATCGATAATAAGTACTTCGTTGCGGTTATAATTTTTTACATCAAACCTGATCTCTTTTCCTATTAAAACATATTTTGCTGATATCTGTTTGCGCTGATTATTTTCGTACTGGTATGTATACGGATCAGATTCTTTTACATCACCCACAGAAGTTTTAATAACAAGTTGCTTGTCTCTTACTTCAAGATTATCAGCGCCAGAATAACGCAATACGATCTTGCTTACATCGGCTCCCGGTTTTACAATGATATCATACTTCATATTGCCTTTATCAGTATAAAAGCGAACATCAACATTTGGGTAAATATTTTTTGCGGTAACGCCTTGATAAATTTTACAATTACTGGCCCATTTGGAAGGATCATTGCCAATGAAATAATTATTATAATACTCTAACGGCTTATCAGGAATTAATTCAAAATCTTTTGATGATCCTGCAAAGTCTACTGCGTATGCGTGTGAACGCAAAACCAAAGGTGAGCTTCTTTTACTCTGATCATTTCCGTGACCATGTATATATTCCTTTACTTGTTTTATATCCTCGCCATTATGTTGAAGAACGGTGAATCCACCGTTACGGATGAAAAAGCTCCCTCCAGGCACTTCACTTCTGAATTTTACATGATTATCCCATTGACCTTTATTCTCTATGAATTCAATATTCTGGGCCTTAACTAATGTTGATAGGATAAGTAAAACCAGGGTTATGTAACGATAACGGATCAATGGTTATATTTTTTTCAATTTACCAAAAACAATGGAAAAATTTTAAAACTTGTGTTAAGATATACGGCTCCAGGCTGTTTTACCTTGAATTATTTCAAGGTATTTCCTGATTCGTAAATTTTCTACCGATTTCAACTCCGGGTCAGTATCTGTTATGTCATCTGCAAAACGCCGGGCCACTTCCAATAAAGGACGGTCTTGGACTATACTTGCCAGCTTAAAGTTTAATACTCCGCTTTGCCTTGTTCCTTCAATATCGCCTGGTCCACGCATATCCAGATCCTTTTCCGCAATTATAAATCCGTTACTTGTCGATGTCATTATTTTCATTCTTTCTCTTGCATCATTTCCGATATTCTGTCCGGTCAATAAAATACAAAAGCTTTTATCCGCTCCACGGCCTACTCTTCCCCGCAATTGATGTAATTGGGATAATCCAAATTTCTCGGCACTTTCTATTATCATTACGCTGGCATTAGGGACGTCCACTCCCACTTCTATAACGGTGGTAGAAACCATAATATGCGTATCACCTGTAATAAATCGTTGCATATTATTATTTTTTTGTTCAGCTTTTTGCCGGCCATGTACCATACTTATCCAATACTTCGGTTCCGGGAACCATGCTTTCACATTTTCATATCCTTTCATCAGGTTTTCGTAATCCATTTTATCACTCTCTTCTATTAAAGGAAAAATAATATAGATCTGCCGGCCCTTAGATATCTCATCCTTTATAAAACTCATCACTTTCGACCGGTCTTTTTCATAACGATGAACGGTAGTGATTGGCTGCCTGCCCGGCGGTAATTCATCAATAACACTATAATCAAGATCCCCATAAGCGGTCATTGCCAATGTTCGTGGTATAGGAGTGGCTGTCATGACAAGTATATGTGGCGGCGTCTGATTTTTTTCCCAAAGCATTGCTCTTTGAGCTACGCCAAACTTATGTTGTTCATCAACTATCCCGATGCCCAGATTTTTAAACTGAACTGCTTTTTCTATTACTGCATGTGTACCGATAAGAATATGTAAAGAGCCATCATCTAATTTTTGCTGGATCAATTTCCTGGCGGCAGTTTTTGTTGAGCCCGTTAATAATCCAATTTCAACAGGCATATCCTTTAAAAAAGAAGTAAGGTTATTATAATGCTGTTGTGCCAGCACTTCTGTTGGCGCCATCAGGCAACTTTGATAACCATTATCTGCAGCTATCAGCATTGTAAGCAAGGCAACAATCGTTTTACCGCTTCCAACATCGCCTTGTAATAAACGATTCATTTGTTTCCCGGTGGCTGTATCTTTTCTAATTTCTTTGATCACTCTTTTTTGTGCGCCGGTAAGTTCAAAAGGAAGATGCTTTGTATAAAATGTATTAAAGAGGTCTCCTACTTTTTCAAAAACAACTCCTTTCGAAAAACGATGACGCTGCGACCTTAATCTTGCCATCCTTAGTTGTGCTATAAATAATTCTTCAAACTTCAATCGTTTAACGGCCTCGTCATATTCTTGCATGTTAGCAGGAAAATGAATTTGAGAATAAGCATTGAACCTGTTTACAAGTTTTAGATTATTTAAAATATTGTCCGGCAAATTTTCAGGAACATTTTTTTCTGTCAGTAATTTCATCAACACTTCTGTAAGCTTACCAATTTGCCTTCCGCCAAGTGCCTTTGATCTTAATTTTTCTGTTGTTGGGTAAATAGGCTCAAGAAAAGATCTGCCATCTTTTTTTTCAGTTGTTAGCAATTCCATTTCCGGATGCACGATCTGTGGCCGGCCCTGGAAAAAACTTACTTTTCCAAAAACAAGATATTCTTCACCGGGTTCTAAGATCTTTTGGATCCAGCTAATTCCCTGGAACCAGGTAAGCTCCAATGTCCCGGTTTTATCACGCAAAGTTGCCACCATTCGTCTGCCACCTTTTATTCCTATAATATCTATGTTATGTAAACTGCCGGCTACTTGTATATAATCTGTTGATGGATCGATTTCCCGTATTAAATTCACCTTTGTTCTATCAACATGGCGGTTAGGAAAATGAGTGAGAAGATCATTAAAAGTAAAAATGTTCAGTTCCTTTTTTAGCAGTTCTGCCCTCTGTGGACCAACTCCTTTAAGATATTCTATAGGGCTGTTTAATATGTCAGTATTTGCAGGTATAATTCCCTTTTGAACAAATGTACTATTCCGTTTTAAGACTAGTATACTCATAAAACTTAAAAGAAGATGCTAAAAAAATAAAAATGCACTTAAATTCGTTTTATTTTTACTTATCCAATTCTATATCCTAATAAAGACCGAAACCAATGAACAACCACTATAATCTGCTGCAAGCCACTCTCAATTTTACCGATTTTAAATTTGGTCTTCTCACTTATGTAATGGCGTTCGTTCTTACATTGATCTTTATTCCTCCTGTAATTTTTATGGTTAACCGGTTTAAACTTTTTGACCGGCCCAATGCAAGAAAAGAACATTCTATACCTACGCCGACATTTGGTGGCATTTCGATCTTCGTGGGCATGATGGTGTCACTTTTATTCTGGTTTAAATTCAATAATCATCCTGCAATTATCACTTTCTTTCTATCCATGATACTTTTATTTGGAGTTGGAATTATGGATGATCTGAAAGACCTGGCAGCCCGTTATAAATTGGTGATCGAAGCAGGTGTTGCGACTTTACTGGCGGTATCAGGCATTCGTATTACAAGTTTTGGCGGCTTGTTTGGAATTACTGAGTTACATATAATGGCACAATACATTATTACAGTAGTTACCATTGTTGGTATTACAAATGCTTTCAATCTTATTGATGGTATCGATGGTCTTGCGGGTGGTCTTGGATTCATGAGTTTAGTTACATTGGGAATATTTCTTACCATCAGTAAAGATCTGAATTATGCAATGATAGCATTCGCTTTAGCCGGCGCATTGCTTGGATTTTTATATTTCAATTTTAATCCTGCAAAAATATTTATGGGAGATACCGGTTCCTTAGTACTTGGTTTTATTATCGCTGTTCTTTGTGTACAACTAATGAAGATAAACTCCACACCGGTGATACCGAATATTTATGTTTTTACATTAGGGATCGTAATGATCCCAGTATTTGATACGCTTCGGGTTTTTGGAACCAGGATCTGGAAAGGCCGTTCACCATTTTCCGCTGATAAAACTCATATCCATCACCTTATCACTACTAAAGGATTCACGCATGCTTTTGCAGCCAGGATCATTTGCGTATTCCATGGTTTTATATTAATTCTTGTTTATTGGATGAAAAATTGGAAACCTGAATTACAGGTTGTCATTCTTTGCCTTTGTATGCTGATCCTGATTTTTTTGTTTAATCGAATCGGCTTATTAAAAAAATATTTTAAACCGACTGCAAGTATCCTGACGCCACAAGCGCAGCCAGAATAACCGGGCACTTATTTATTTATAAATTTTTTTCAATTTGCCATATGCATTTCCGGCAAACCAATGATGAAAGTGGAACCTTTATCAATTTTGCTTTCGGCTTTAATAAACCCATGATGTTTTTCAACGATCTTTTTACAAATTGACAAGCCCACTCCAGTGCCTTCAAATTCCTGGTAACTATGAAGGCGTTTGAACACTCTGAAAATATCTTCTGCATATTTATCATCAAACCCGATCCCGTTATCCTGCACTGTTATTTTATAATAATTCTTTCCCTGGCCATTCTTAGTAAATTTTGCCAGGTCCAGTGGGTTCATTTTTTCTGCTTTCACATCGATCACCAGGT
>JBIOVR010000431.1:0-5903 GCA_044867875.1 Chitinophagaceae bacterium | reverse complement strand
TGGTTGGGTACCAATATTTCGTGAAGCAGTAAAAGATGCACAGGGAAATGTAATAGGTTATGAAGTAAAAAATTATGGTCTTGGTTTTTTAGTGATCCTTTTTGCAATAATAACGATCGGTTATTTGAGTTCATTTTTTATTCAATCAAAGCTTTTTAATCTTTTTGATCATTGGTTGGAAAAAACGCCTGGGATAAAGTTTATTTATACAAGTACACGTGACTTTTTTGAAGCATTTGCAGGTGATAAAAAAAGATTTAATAAAGCAGTGATGGCAAATGTTTTTTCTGAGGATGTTTGGATCATTGGTTTTCTGACCGATGAAGAAATGCACAAATTTGAAATGGGAGCTGATAAGGTGGCCGTATATGTTCCGCAGGCATATAATTTTGCCGGGCAACTTTATATTTTACCAAGAGATAAAGTAAAAAAGATCAACAATATTTCTTCAGGCGAAGCAATGAAGTATGCTGTAACTGGCGGTGTCGTTGATCTGACTGATGAAAAAAAGACTGAGTTAAAAGAGCTGAATTGACTTTGTATTATAACCAAAACTCAACTAATGAAAATTTTGTCGTTAATTCTTATTTCATTTTTTCTTTTTTTAAATGTGTCAGGTCAGGATTCAAGTTGGGCTTTAAAAAAGTTTGACAAGGAGATGATCCATTTCTATAAGAAAGGCTATTTAAAAGACGGTAACTTTCATAAACTTTCAGACCTAAAACTTGAAATGAAACCGGGTTTGCCTTCCTATGATTTTTATAGGCAATACAAAAAAAGTGAAACCGTGAAGCTTATTGCTTCACTGGTTACTATTGGTGGTACTATAATGTATCTCTCGGCTTTGGGTAATTATAATGGTTATAACGAGAGCTTGTTTTGGGCAGGTCTCATTACGACCGCAGTATCTCTAGGGCTTTCTATTCATTTTGAAAGCAGAAGAATAAAGTTTCTTACGTTGGCAGTAAAATCAAGAAACCGGGAAATACTTACAGAAAAATAAAATGAAACCATTCATTTTATTCATATCATTCTTATTAATATCGCTCAAGTCGTTCTGCTGGGGCTTTTATGGGCATAAAAAAATAAATTACTTCGCTGTTTTTTTATTGCCGCCGGAAATGATGCAATTGTATAAATCCAACATTGATTTTATTGCGGAGCATGCGGTTGATCCGGATATGCGGCGATATGCAATAGCCCAGGAAGGGCCGAGGCATTATATCGACATCGATCATTACGGAAGTTATCCTTTTACAGAATTGCCCAGGAAATGGAATGATGCAGTTGAAAAATTTTCTGAAGATTCTTTAATGCAATATGGCATTGTGCCCTGGTGGGTGCAAACAATGCTTTATAAACTCACGGAGGCTTTTAAAGAAAAACAACAGGCAAAAATTTTGAAACTTTCTGCGGAGATCGGGCATTACATTGCAGATGCTCATGTTCCTTTACATGCAAACAGCAATCATAACGGACAGTTTACAGATCAGAGAGGCATTCATGGTTTTTGGGAAAGCCGTGTTCCAGAATTGTTAGCGGCAAAAGAATGGGATTTTTTTATTGGCAAAGCCGATTACATAAAAAACCCGGGAGATTTTATCTGGAAAAGAGTTTTGGAAAGTGCAAAAGCATCCGATTCTGTTTTGCTTTTTGAAAAAGAGTTAAGTAAAAGCTTTCCTGCTGATCAGAAATTTTCTTTTGAAGACAGAAATGGTACAATTATTCGCCAATACTCTTCTGCTTTCGCGATCGCATATGATAAAAAATTAAATGGAATGATCGAAAGAAGAATGCGTCAATCTATTTATGCTATTGCGTCTTTTTGGTACACAGCATGGGTAAATGCAGGCCAGCCTGATCTTAAAAAACTTTCCGGCAAAGAACTTTCTGCTGATGATATCAAAGAGTTCGATGAACTGAACAATGCATGGAAAAAAGGAACGATCAAGGGAAGAGATCATGAATAATACCCGTACTTATACGATTTAATTTCTTCTTCCAACTACATATCCTGCCTTCTCTTTTTAGTATATTTATGATCTAACTTAAACCTGCTACGCTTTATGAGAAATTCATCATTACTTATTGTCGCAATATTATTTTCATTTTTTCTTTCTGCGCAAACTACTTTAGTTAATTATAACTCTTCCTGGAAATATCTTGCAAATGGAAGCAACCAGGGAACGGCATGGCGGGCTACTTCATTTAATGATGCCACATGGTCAACAGGTACAGCCGCTTTCGGATATGGAACAAGCGGAATTACTACAACAGTGAGTTATGGAAGCAATAGCAAGAAAAAATATATCACCACTTATTTCCGTAAGTCGATCAGCATTGCAGATGCTTCTTTGTACAGCAGCTTTACACTCAACCTGAAAAGAGATGACGGCGTTGTAGTATATATTAATGGTACAGAAAGATTTCGCAGCAATATGCCAACGGGTACTATTTCTTATACCACTAAAGCTTCATCAGAAGCAACTGATAATGGAACTGCAGTACAAACAACAACACTTAGTGCAGGGAGTTTAGTAACTGGTACGAATGTAATTGCCATAGAAATTCATCAGTTTGCAAATGGAGGGCCTGATCTTTTCTTTGATCTGCAATTAAATGGCGCATCTGATGTAACACCACCAACAGTAAATAATTATTCGCCTGCTGATAATTCAACCAATATTTCTAATACGGCAAACCTCGTTCTTACTTTTAGTGAGAACATTCAGAAAGGAACAGGAAATATTTTGGTAAGAGAAGGTGGAGTAACAACACAAACTATTGATGTAACCTCCCCAACTGTTACTGTTTCAGGTAACACAGCAACCATCAATCCTGCAGATTTTAGTTTTGGCGCAGCGGTTAACATTGAAATAAGTGCAGGTGCATTTAAAGATCTTTTTAATAATAATTATGCAGGTATTGCTAATGCCACCATATGGAATTTTTCTGTCATTGCACCCGATCTTACACCTCCAACAGTTACTAATTATTCACCCACAGATAATGCAACTCTTGTATCCAGGACAGCAAATCTTGTTCTGACTTTTAGTGAAAACATTCAGAAAGGAGTTGGGAATATATCGGTGAAAGAAGGAGGAGTAACCACGCAAACAATTGATGTAACCTCTGCTATTGTTACTGTTTCAGGAAATACAGTCACAATCAATCCTGCTGATCTTACATATAGTGCGGCAGTAAATATTGAAATAGCAGCGGGTGCTTTTAAAGATCTTTCTAATAATAATTATGCAGGCATTGTTGATGCCACGACATGGAATTTCACGGTACAAGATGCACCACCATCAGGGCCGCAAACACTAGTTGCCTACGGTTCGTCATGGAAATATCTTGATAATGGAACCAACCAGGGAACTGCATGGAGAGGCATAGGTTTCAGCGATGCAACATGGGCATCAGGTAATTCACAACTTGGTTATGGCGATGGGGATGAAACAACAGTAGTTAACTATGGACCTGATGCTAATAATAAATATATTACCACTTATTTCCGCAAAACAATTTCAGTAACTAATCCTTCTTCATTTACATCCATTTTAGGAAATGTAAAAAGAGATGATGGCATTGCGATCTACGTTAATGGGACGGAAGTTTACAGAAACAATTTAGCAGCAGGCGCAGTCTACAATACATTAGCAACACTCGCCAGTGATGACGGCGCTACGGCGCAAGCTTTTAGTTTCAGTCCTTCTGCTTTTGTAAATGGCAATAATGTAATTGCAGTAGAGATCCATCAGAATGCATTAACCAGTACCGATATCAGTTTCGATCTTCAATTGATCGGCACTGACGTTGTTTCGCTGACCCGCGGGCCTTATATGAATATGGCATTACAAAACAGTATTGTCATACGCTGGAAATCAGATGCACCTACAAATAGCAAAGTAAACTATGGCACTTCTGCTGGTAATCTTACTCAATCATTTACTGACAATACAAACACAACAGAACACATAGTTACCCTCACGGGTCTGGCGTCCAATACGCTTTATTATTATAGTATCGGCTCTACTACGCAAACTTTACAAGGCGATGCAAATAATTATTTTAAAACGATGCCTGTTGTTGGCAGCACAGAAAAAATAAGAGTATTGGCCATGGGCGATATGGGTGATAATTCGGCAAACCAGTTAAGCGTTAGAAATGCTTACCTGAACTTTAATGGCAGCAATTATACAAACGCATGGTTATTATTAGGTGACAATGCATATGAGAATGGTTTAGATGCAGAGTATCAATCTAACTTCTTTAATATTTACCAGGGTAGTTTAACAAAGAACCATCTATTGTGGCCATCGCCGGGTAATCATGATTATGCAAACAACTCAGCAAGACAGGCAGATCATAATATTGCTTACTATGATGTTTTCTCATTGCCAACAAATGGCCAGGCTGGTGGCGTTACTTCGAATACAGAAGCATTTTATTCTTACAATTATGGCAATATTCATTTTGTTTCATTAGATTCTTATGGTTGGGAAACCGGCAATACAAGATTATATGATACGCTTGGTCCACAAATGGTATGGCTGAAACAGGATCTTGCTGCAAACACACAACCATGGACAGTTATTTACTTCCATCATCCACCTTATACAAAAACTTCTCATAACAGCGACACCGAAACTGAACTGATAAATATGAGACAACGGGTAGTGAGAATTTTTGAACGATACAAAGTTGACCTCGTATTGAATGGTCACAGTCATGGTTATGAAAGAAGCTTTTTATTAAATGGTCACTATGATGTTGAAAGCACATTCAACCCGGCCAGTCATGCATTAAGTACATCGAGTGCAAAATATAATGGTACGGCAAACTCATGTATCTATATTAAAAATCCGGCCGATGTTCGTAATGGGATCGTATATGTTGTAGCTGGTTCAGCTGGTCAATTAGATGGAACTTCTGCCGGTTATCCGCACAATGCAATGTATTATTCTGACGTAAGCGTAGGTGGTGCATTCTTTTTTGAAGTGGAAGGAAACAGGCTTGATGCAAAATGGATTTGTGCAGATGGTGTTATTCGTGATCAGTTTACAATGATGAAGAATGTAAACAAAACCACTAATCTTACCATTCCTTCGGGTGCTCCTACACAACTTGATGCAAGCTGGCCTGGAAATTATAGCTGGAATACTTTAGAAACAACAAGATCAATAACTGTTTCACCAACTGCAAATACTACTTATACGGTAACGGATGGTGTTGCTTGTTTAACGGACGTTTTTAATATTACTGTTTCAGGTGCTGGTCGCAACCTGATCACCAATGCAACAATCGAAGCAACTTCAAATGCATCGGTAAAAGTAATTCCGACTTTGGTGCATAAAGGGCAACAGATCTCTGTAACATCCGGGGATATTATTCCAACAGAAATATCACTCGTTGATATAAATGGGCGGATGATCAGGAAGTTTAATTCACGTCAATCATTTTTTATAGAAACCGGTGATCTTCAAAACGGAGTTTATTTTCTGCGGATGAAATTAAAAGGAAAGCCTTTTGTCCAGAAAATAGTCGTATTAGATTAATAAACTGAAAATAAATAGAGCCGGGTTTTGATAACCCGGCTTTTTCTTTGGGGTATCCCGTCGCAATTTTGTTTCTTTGCATCTTCGAAAATTTAAACGTGAAGACAGCAACAGCAATGATCCATAATTTTAATGCCGGGCCTTCTGTTTTGCCAAAAGAGGTTTTTGAACAAGCGAGCCAGGCAGTAATTGATTTTAACAATACTGGTCTTTCAATTCTTGAGATCGGTCATCGTACCCCATTGTTTCAATTAGTGATGGACGAGGCAAGAAGCCTGGTAAAAGAATTGATGAAGCTCGATGATGATCATGAAGTCCTTTTTTTGCATGGTGGTGCGACAACAC
>JBIOVR010000430.1:0-3020 GCA_044867875.1 Chitinophagaceae bacterium | reverse complement strand
TGGTGGTAGTGATAGCTGGCAGATAGCCGATCTATTGAAACAGCATAACGTTTCTGTTATATTAAATCAAATGCACAGTCTTCCTACTTCTGAAGATGATGATGTGGATCAGCCATATAAATCAGCGGCTGCTTTGCAAAAAGCAGGAGTTGTTTTCTCTATTTCTGATGATGATGCACAGACCCGTGGTAAGAATATTTTATTCAATGCTGGTACTGCAGCTACTTATGGATTGTCAAAAGAAGAAGCAATACAGGCGATTACTTTAAATGCTGCAAAGATCATGGGTGTGTCTGATAAGGTAGGAAGTATTGAAGTAGGGAAAGATGCAAACATAGTTATCAGCGAAGGCGATCTGCTTGATATGAGAACAAGTAAAGTAACTGACGCTTTTATACAAGGCAGAGAAGTTGACCTGACTGATAAGCACAAATTGTTAAATGACAGGTTCAATAAAAAATATAATTTGAAACCTGCTACACCAACAAAAGCATTCTGAAAAATTATTTAGCATTAGTAAAAACCGTTTCGTTTATAACGAAGCGGTTTTTTATTGCATTAAACGGGCTTTGAAGCTTCATTGATCTGTTCATCCTCATGATAATGCTCATCTAATGGCTTTCCGCAATGCGGGCAATTATGACCTTTGAGTTTTTTGTTAAACCTAAATTCTTCGAGAAAGCCAACAGTGATAATACCGGCAGGCAGAGCAAACAATGCTACGCCAGTTAACATAATCGTACCAGCTAAAACTCTTCCAAGAGTAGTAATTGGATACAAATCACCATACCCGGTAGTAGTAAGTGTAACAACTGCCCACCATATAGTTGCAGGTATACTAGAAAATTTATCGGGTTGTGCATTATGTTCTGCAAAGAATAATAAGCAGGAAGCTATGATGATCAAAAAAATAACCATTATAAAACTTAACAATAGCTCATTGACCCTTGATTTGAAAACATTGAAGATCATTTGAGCTGATCTGGTATAAGCGGTGAGTCTGAACAATCTGAAAAAACGCATAAAACGAAGAAGTCGAAGAATACGCAGATCGAAATTCAGCGCTTTATGGAAGTAACTTGGCAAAAATGCAAGGAGATCGATAAGTGCTCCAGGAGTTAACATGTATTTTATCCGGCCTTTTATACTGCCCTTAAATCTTGGATCGTGTGTGCAACTCCAAACACGCAATACATATTCAACAGTAAAAATGAAAACAGATATATTGTCAAAATATTTGAAAAAGCTTTCATATTTTTCTTGAAGTGGTTTAACTGTTTCCAACATTACCGCAATTACATTCAGCACGATCAGGGTAATGATAAAAGCATTAACAAACTTATCGGCTTTTGATTCACCCAGTTCAGGATGGAGCAGTATATGAACTTTTCGCTTTGTTTTTTGGTACATAAACAGGCTTGGTTGCAAGCTAAAGATATAAATAAACGGCAATTAATTTTTGGAGCAGTTTGCTTAATGTTTCAAACGTCTTTTCTTGATCATTCCTCCTTTTACGTCTTTGATAGCAGTCATTATAACAAAGGCATTAGGATCTATTTTATGAATCTCATTATTCATCCTGCTGATCTCAAGTCGCGTCACTACAGTATAAATAATATTCTTATCATCGGTATACCCTTGTTTCCCGAATCCCTCCCGGCCCTTATAAACTGTAACACCACGACCAAGCTTGTTGATGATCATTTCTTTTATTTCTTCGTTATGGGTTGAAATGATAGTGACACCGGTATATTCTTCAATTCCTTCAATTACAAAATCAACAGTTTTAGATGCGGCCAGGTATGTTACCATTGCGTACAGAGCAATGTCGATTGAAATAAAGTAAGCCGTTACGCCGAATATTATGACATTTATGATGGTAATGATATCTCCAACAGTTGTACCTAATCGTTTACTCAAGTAAAGCGCCACGACTTCAGTGCCATCAATAACCGCTCCACCACGAATCGTAAGCCCGATGCCTGCCCCAAGAAAAAAACCGCCAAAGACTGCTACAAGCAATTTATCATCAGTTACAGTTTTGAAATTCATGAACGCAGCTAGTAAGGCAAGTCCTGCAATTGCCAATGCCGCTTTTATTGCAAAATTTCTCCCTATAACACCCAGTCCTAAAAGCAGGAAAGGAATATTTATTAATACAAGCATCACCCCAAGCTTTGCCCCGGTTAGTTGTCTTATCAACAGAGCAATGCCCGTGGCACCGCCATCAATAAAATTGTTGGGGATCAAAAATCCTTTAAGACCAAAAGTGGCTGACAAAATTCCCAATGAAATAAAAAGGAGGTCCCTGAAAAAATCAACTACTGTTATTTTAAATTCATAATATGCTTTGGCAAATTCATACGAAGAGTATTCAGCCTTTTCAGCCAGGTCTTTCTTCTTTTGACGAAGAACTGTATCTGTAATTAATTTTTGCCAGAAAGAATTCATGTTTCATTTTAAGTGCTGATATGGCCTTTTCAAATTTAATGATTATCGACCAAAAAGGCTTGATTGATGATCATTAAACTTTGTGTGTTCAAAAAAACAAAAGCATCCATTTTCATGAATGCTTTTGCTATTACTTATCAACTTTTATTTACAAATGATCAGGCTTCTTTGCCATGACAATTTTTATATTTCTTTCCACTTCCACAAGGACAAAGATCATTCCTTCCAATTTTCGGTGCCACTTTCACTGGTTGTTGCTTTACATCAGCGCCAGATGGATCATAATAATCTTTTTCATTTGCTGCATAATCCTGACCTGCAGTATCTATCTCTTCTTTATTTGCCTTTAATTTACTGAGATCCGTTTTTTCACGATGGCCTTCACGCAATGGTGCTTGTTGCTCCTGTTGCGGTAATGCTGCATGACACATGAATGAAACAATATTCCTATTCGTTTCACTATCCATATTTTTAAACAGGTTGAAAGCTTCCATTTTATAGATCACTAATGGATCTTTCTGTTCAAGATAAGCTGTTTGTACACTTTGTTTCAGATCATCCATTGCACG
>JBIOVR010000429.1:0-5384 GCA_044867875.1 Chitinophagaceae bacterium | reverse complement strand
TGGCAAATGGGTAGTTATTTCTGATCACAGTAGTTGATTTTCTAAATAAAAAAACGAACCTAATTATGGCACTCATTATTGTTGGAATGATCGTACTTATCATTGGTATCATCATTGCCCGTAACCCTGGCGCCGCCCAACGTTATGCAGGAATTGTAAAAATTTCAGGCATTATTATTATGGTCATCGGCGTATTGGTTGGATCCATCGTACAAATTGATGCCGGGCAGGTCGGCGTAAAGAAACTTTTTGGAAAAGTACAGAATGATGTGCTGCAAAGCGGACTTCACATGATCAATCCGTTGATAGAAGTAACCAGCCTTGATATTAAAACGCAAAATTATACAATGAGTGGCGTGCACGACGAAGGTGCAAAAACATCTGATGATGCCATCAGAGTGTTGACGGCGGATGGCCTCGAAGTAACCATTGATCTTACTGTTTTATTTCGCCTTACAGAAGCAGATGCGCCGAGGCTGTTAAAAGAAACAGGAGAAAATTATGTTGATAAAATTGTAAGACCCATAACAAGAACAAAGATCCGCGATAATTCAGTTTATTATGATGCAATATCTCTTTACTCTACTAAACGGGATGAATTTCAAAACAGGATCTTTAAAAGTATTGAAGATGATTTTAAAAAACGAGGACTATTTCTTGAACAATTACTTGTCAGAAATATTACTCTCCCTCAATCTGTAAAAGCAACAATTGAAGGCAAGATCAATGCGGAACAGGAGGCTCAGAAAATGCAATTCATTCTTCAGAAAGAAAAACAAGAAGCAGAGCGGAAAAGAGTGGAAGCACAAGGTATTGCAGATTACCAGCGGATCATCAACCAGGGATTAACTGATCAACAATTACAGTATGAACAAATAAAAGCTTTAAAAGAAATTGCAACGTCACAAAATGCCAAGATCATTGTTATGGGTAAAGGAAATGCACCGTTAATACTTGATACAAAAAATTAATTGGATGAGTAACGTTATTATTATCTGCCCCAGGTTCTATACAAATACCAGAGTAAAAGGCCAAGACTAATTACCAACCAAACAAAGAAAAGTATGTGAACGAAAGAAGAATAGTTTTCGCTATACGCCAATTCAAAATAAATACCCGCTGTAACATTTATAAAAAGCCACATTAAAAAAGCAAAAAGTGAATGAAGTATCTTTCTGAAATACTTCGTCACCTCTGGGTCCATGCTAAACATCAGACATTCAGTTTGATCCTTGACAAGGTAAGCCAATATAAAAAGAGGCAAAACTATTTAGTCATTAAAATGCTTCTGAATTGAAGTGAATCCCCATTAAAAACATTGAAATCAACTTTTGAGAGGATCCCATTCACTCTTCCCTCCTCACTATGCTGCCAAAAATCCCAGTTGCGATCTATACGTGGAGTATCATATTGATAATAATGCGCCGCCCACAAAGGATAGCTGTTAAATTCTTTACCAAGATATCTCGAATAAAAAGCAACACTGGTATAAATGATGGGCTTAGTATTGTAATAATTCTCTATAACATCCAGCCATTCTTTTAATTCTTTTTTCAATAGGCCGGAGTTTACTCCATAAGTTTGTTCTATATCCACTACAGGTGGCAGATCGCCTTCCTCCAGGTCAACCATGCTAATAAAATTTTCTGCTTGCTCTCTCCCATCTTTTGTTGCAAGAAAAAAATGATAAGCCCCGCGGATCATGCCGGCTTGTTTTGATTTTTTCCAGTTTCTTTTAAATTGAGGATCGGTATTGACGATCCCTTCTGTCGCTTTTATAAAAACAAATCCAAGTTGCACATTTCTTACTTTCATTCCTTTTACTGATTCCCATGAAATGTTTTGCTGGTACTTGGAAACATCGATACCATGTATCAGGTAATTTTCGGGGATAGAGATACCAAAAGCGGGATAACGAACAAACCTGGATCTGCGATTCTTCCACCATTCATATCCGCCATAAATGGCTGCTACGACAACAATTAAAAAAATAAGTATTGCCCATTTAAAATATTTGTTTTTCTTTTTGCTGCGGGTAGCCATGGTAAAGCGGGCACAAATTTAATTCACCATACTAATGAATTTTGTTAATTCATTAGCATGATCATTCATTGATGACTTTTTTCAAATAAAACACTTTGGGGTCAATAAGAATATTTGTTTTGCTGGTAATTATAGTTCCTTTTTTATCGACCATTAGTCTTTGAATGCCTGAATCGGTCTGTACATCTATTGGGATTGACATATCAAGATTCACCAACTTAACCTGATATTCGTTTTCCTTTGTTTTCTTTACAGATACTTCAAGCATATCAGTAGTATAAAGAAATAAATGAAATAGGGGATCAAGGCTTTTGCCATAAACTCCACTAAAAAGTTTTTCTACGTCAGCTGTCACTACTGTGTTGTCATATGTGTATTGCGGATCGGTTGCTAATTTTTTTAACGTGGGAAAAAATTTATCATCACCCATGATGTAACGAAGCGTATGCATAAAGAAAGCTCCCTTTCCATAAATATCTCCCTGGTAGGCGCTGTCTGAATCAACCTGGTCACCTCTTACAACAGGAATTTTATTTGATGTGTTTTTTGCTGTTTGCCGCATTTTTTCAATGTACGCTTCTTCACCAGCTAATTCTCTTGTTGCCATAGCATCACCAAAAACACAGATGCCTTCCTGTATCCACATATGTGCCCAATCGCGGTTAGTTACTTTGTTTGCCCACCATTCATGTCCGAATTCATGATGAAGCAACCAGTCAAAGTCTTTACCACCTACTTTTTCATACCTGTATTTATTGCCATAAGCAATATTTGTTTGATGTTCCATTCCTAGATGCGGGGTTTCAGAAGCACGGATTGCTTCTTTTACCCATGGGTATTCTCCAAAATATTTTTCCTGTATCCTGCAGGATTGCTCATAGAGATCAAGAAAATGTTCTGCCTTATCAAAATTTTGTTCAAGTACATAATATTCAATTGGCACTTTATTGCCATCAACAGTCGTGTACATTCTTGTAGCCAGCTTATATTTTCCTATATTGAAAAGAATACAATAATTGCTGATGGTATAATTTGTTTTCCAATGAAAAGTTGTCTTATCATTTTTTGTTGTTGTTGTTTGTAAAATGCCTGGTGCAGTTACAATCAATCCTTTTGGAACAGTAATGATCATATCAGCCCCTTCATTTGGCTCATCACTTGGGTGATCTTTACAAGGAAAATAAATTTTTGCTCCTTCGCCCTGGCAAGTAATAGATATCCATGGATTCCCTTTTGCATCTTTCTCCCATTGAAAGCCGCCTGTCCATGGAGGTCTTACTGCAATTCCGGGTTTGCCACCATAAGCAACTTTCACTTTTACTTTTCCTGTTGGCAATTGTTGAGACAATGGGATCTTTATATAATCATCATTAGTATGAGTATACGTTTGAACTTTTCCATTAACCCAAAGCTGACTTATTTTAAGTCCATGCCAGAAATCGAATAACAAATTATTAGTTGGCTGTAAAAGGTTAAGATCAATTTCTGTATATCCATTAATAGATTTCTCTTTAGGGTCAACATCAAGCGCAACTGTATAATGCCTGATGTCCATGATAGCTTGTTCAGGTTTTAAGACGCCGCCGGATTTTAGATTTTGCGCTTTTGCGTAGCTAGAAAATAAAAGGAGGAATACAAGAATTGAATTGCGCATGAAAGGTGATTTTTTGAAAGTTACCTGATAATCCTGAAACCATTGAACTCCTGGAGTTCGAGTTCTTCAACGTTTACATCATCCACCTTTGCTTTTGGCGGACCTTGTTTACACCAATTAATAAATTTTTGAAGAATCTCTTCAGTCGCGGTTGCTGTTATTTCCACATTCTTATCAGGAAGATTTTTTACCCATCCTTTTACACCGGTGAGGTCGGCAACATCTTTTGCGGTTGCCCTGTAAAAAACACCCTGCACTTTTCCCTTGATGGTAAGCCGTACGGTTTTCATACAGCTAAAATAAAAACTATTTTATCTTGTCCGTCGCTGAAGCCCGTTTGATTTAAGCCCTGATCTCAATCTCAATTCTCTTCTTTGTTTTTCCAATACTGATTCACGATGAGTAACAGAATTGTTTGGAATTCCCATGATGAGTCCGCGGCAGTTTGGTGATCCGCAGTTACAATGGAATGGCTCCATATTTTTATCTAAGAACTGAGCATAATCAAGTGTAAGCTCTTCGCCTTTTTTAATTTTCCGAAGTGCGACAACATCTAATCCGTCATAAGCACAATTAGGGTCACAACTATGATTTTGCGGAGCCCATTCTGTAGGATCGGCATCCCAGATAATAAATACTTCTTTACTTATCGGATATGCATAGCGACGGAAATGTTCCTGTTCGTTCTCATTCCAGTTCTCCATTGCATGGCGACGGGTAACAAGACGCTGAGGCATTTCTTCTCCATTAAAAACAATGTAGCCACGTGATAATTCACGTTTAGCATAAATGCCAAACCCTGCAATTGAATTTCCTTTTACATCATAGCATTTTTGTTTGCGCTGATGACGGTTCATTGCTTCTTCAATGATCAGCTTAAGAAAACCAGCCTGCCCAATGCCATCATATTTTAAAATAAAATCAGCCGAACCTTCATAACCATCGGTATAAAATACCGAGCAGGTAAAATTCACTTCAAGAAAAAACACTTCGCCTTTATCATTTACCCTGAAGTCCATTCTTCCATATCCTACAGCGCCGAAGCCAAGAAAGATCTTCTTAGATGCTTCGCGAAGTTTTTTATCAAGCTCTGCATCTTCACAAGGAAAATTACAGTCGGGATGAAGCTCTGAGGTCTTTAATGAATACGTTTTAAATTCTTTTCCTTCCGGGAACCTGTACTCAACAGGACGAAAAGCAATACATTCTTTTTCATTTTCCGGATCAGCAGCTACTAAAACTGTGTACTCACGACCGGCAATATATTCATCGATCAACAATGGACCATACTCGTCTATGATCTCCGCACATTTTGCTTTCAGCTCTTTTATATTATTAACCAACGAATGCTCATCAACACCAAGGCTGTCGCCTGCATGTGCCGGTTTTACAAACATTGGGTATTTTAAATGCTGAGTAGCACTCTCAATTTCTTCCAACGTATCAATAATAGCATAAGCAGGAATTCGTACTCCTTCACAATAAGCAACATATTTCATTAACCGTTTAGGGACATCAAAAAGTTTTGTGCTGGGACCTGTAACAGGAATATTCAGCATATCGGCATTGAAATAAATATCATACCCGGGAGTTTCCCAATCAGGATAACCTTCGCAAAGGTTAACGAAGCAATCATAACCCTTTTTCTTAAGCTCTTTAAGCTGTTTGTAAGTAGTTAATTTACTGA
>JBIOVR010000428.1:0-7412 GCA_044867875.1 Chitinophagaceae bacterium | reverse complement strand
CATTATTGACTTAAAACTTTATTCCGTTACACAGAGTACAAAAGTGTAACAGTATCTTCAACTTTTAATAGTAAATTTTATAAAAATGAAATTGAAGTATAATACAAGTTATCCTTCACTCGATGATTTGATAAAAAAGGCAAAAAAGAAAATTCCAAAGTTTGCTTTTGAATATCTCGATGGCGGATGTAACGAAGATGTAAATCTTTATAAGAACACGGCTGAATTACGGCAGGTTGAGTTACAACCTTTCTATCTTGCTAAGCATACTTCATCAGACATGAGAACAGAATTATTTGGTCATGTATATGATGCACCATTTGGAGTAGCTCCCGTTGGTTTGCAGGGATTGATGTGGCCGAATGCTCCGGAAATATTAGCAAAGGCGGCATTCGCACATAACATTCCATTTATATTGAGCACTGTAACTACATCAAGCATTGAAAGAATAAGTGAATTGACAGAAGGAAGAGCATGGTATCAACTTTATCATCCTGTAGAAGATGAGATCCGGAACAGTCTTATTAAAAGAGCTGAAGCTGCACATTGTCCTGTATTAGTTGTTTTATGTGATGTGCCAACATTTGGTTACCGGCCAAGAGATATTCGTAATGGATTAGCCATGCCTCCAAGAATGACTCTTAGAAATATTTTACAGATAATGGGCAGACCTGATTGGGCGATCAGAACTTTAATTCATGGACAACCTGCATTTGCTAATATGAAACCATATATGCCGAAAGGATTGGATATGAAACAACTTGGTGCGTATATGAACAAAACTTTTTCCGGAAGGTTGAATGAAGAAAAGATCGCACCCATTCGTGACATGTGGAAAGGAAAATTGGTTTTGAAAGGAGTTGTTTCTCCGGAAGATACTGAAATGGCAATACGATTAGGATTAGACGGAATCATTATTTCAAATCACGGAGGAAGACAGATCGATGCTGGTCAATCAACGATCAGGTCATTAATACCTATCGTTAAAAATTATAAAGACAAAATAAAGATCATGATGGATAGCGGTATTCGTACTGGTCCTGATGTTGCGAGAGCTTTGGCATCCGGTGCAGAGTTTGCATTTCTCGGAAGAACATTTATGTATGGAGTATCGGCATTGGGAAATAATGGGGGAGAGCATACTATCTCTATTTTAAAAACACAATTGCAACAAGTAATGGATCAGGTTGGTTGTGCAACTACAACTGCTTTTTGCAAACACCTTATTTAAAATAAAGAGCTACTAAAAACTTCATCAATGTAGTTCTCTTTGATATTTTCCGGCAACGATTGCGTAAATACTTGTTTGCAGCAGGATAGGTCAGGATGAGAAGTGAATATCACAATTTTAACTTGTGGTTCATTTAAATTAAAATGCTGCTGTATGAAAAGAAAAACTGCTTTAGCAAGAGCAATAATTCTGCTATTATTCTTCTCTATTTCTTTAGTCTCATTTTCTCAAAACAATTTTAGGGTATCAGGAAAAGTAACGGATGAAACAGGCAAGCCTGTATCTGGCGCCACTGTTACAGTAAAAGGAACTGCGATAGCAACAGCCACTTCATCAGAAGGAGTATTTGTTCTGGACATTCCATCTGGTAATTCTGTCCTGGTTGTTACTTCAGTTGGTTATGCTGCACAGGAGGTAAGCGTTAATAACAGGCCTGAAATTGCTATATCAACGTCAAGCCTGGCTACTTCATTACAAGATGTAGTAGTCGTTGGATATGGTACTCAAAAGAAAAAAAGTGTAACTGGTGCAGTCAGCAGATTGAAAAATGAAAACTTTGATGAAAGGCCAATTGTTCGTGTAGACCAGGCATTGGTCGGACAACTAGCTGGTGTTACTGTTAGACAAAATACAGGTATACCGGGTAAAGGATTCAGTATACAAGTTCGGGGTTCCGGCTCTATCAGTGGAGGAAACGAACCACTCTATGTAGTTGATGGTTTCCCATTGTCTGTAAATTCAAGCAATAGTGGTAACGGTACTTTTTCAACTGGCAATCCTTTAGATAATATCAATCCAAATGATATTGAAAGTATTGAAGTATTAAAAGATGCAGCTGCTGCGGCCATTTATGGTTCAAGAGCATCAAACGGTGTTGTATTGATCACAACCAAACGTGGGCAGGCAGGAAAAGCTAAAATTACTTTTAATGCATATGGAGGCTACAATCAAGCTTCAAAAAAATTGGCGATGATGAATGGTGATCAATGGATCGCCCAGGCAGTTGAAGTGATCAACGCACAGTATGTTGCACAATTCGGATCAACTGGCGCAACCGCAAACGATGATTATGCAACTCGTTTGGCAAAAGTTGGAAGTTTAAATCCGAATTATATTGCTGATCCAAGGTGGTCAATGCCGGGACATCCTGGTTTACGTTATATAGATTGGCAAGATGAAATAGAAAGAAAAGGTCAAATTCAGAACTATGAGCTCTCTGCCAGCGGTGGTACAGATGCGGTGAAATATTTTATTTCAGGGAACTATGGTGTCAATGATGCCTTCATTATGAACGTAGGTTACAAAGTCTATTCTCTTCGGGCAAATGTGGATGCCAATGTTAGTAAGAAAATAAAACTTGGAGTAAGTATCCTGCCATCATATTCTATCACAGAAGATCCGGGTATAGATAGTAAAGATGCAATTTTTCACCAGGCACTTAGTTTGGCGCCGGTACAGGAAGATTCAATGGGCGTCTTTGTTAATACAGGTAAGAATGGACAATACATATGGAGCAGTACCACCAATTCTCCTGTTGGTAAATTGACTTATAATAAAGGCAACACTAAACGCTATCGTACTTTAGGCAGCATGTACGGCGAATGGCAAATTATTAATGGATTGAGTTTACGATCTTCTGTCAATTTCGATAATACTGATAACGCTTCATCTACATATGTTCCTTATATAACAGTTGGAACCCAGGCAGCCAGAACATTTACCGGGTCAAATAACCTGTTGGCTGCCACATCTGGCACTTATAATAGTTATCGAAGACAAACTTTTGTAAATGAGAATACACTTTCATATAATAAGATGATCGACAAATATCATAGTAGTTTAAATGTGTTGGCAGGCTTTGCATACAATTGGGATAAGTTTGACAGAACTACATTAAGTTCAAGTGGTGGATATACAAACGCCGTGATACAAACATTAAATGCGGCGGCAGCTGTCACCGGAAATACAACATCAACCCAAAATGTATTGACCTCATTTTTTGGTCGTTTGCAATATGGATTCAAAGACAAATATTTCTTAGCGGCAAGTTTACGCAGTGATGGCTCATCAAGGTTTGGATCTAATACAAAATATGGTACGTTCCCTTCCGTTTCTTTGAAATGGGTAGTGTCTGATGAGGACTTTATGAACGGAATAAGTTTCATCAGCGATCTTAAGGTACGTGCATCTTATGGAGAGAATGGTAATAATAACTTGCCTAATGATTATCCATGGGCTGCAACTATTGGATCTTTCGGATATCCTCTGGGTACACCCGCAGCAGCAATTGGACAAGCACCAAATGTTTTGTCTAATCCAGATCTGAAATGGGAAAAATCACAGACCTATGATCTGGGTTTTGATTTTGGATTATTTAAAAACCGTATTACAGGATCATTCGATTATTATAATAAATTCAATACTGATCTTTTACTAAATGTCCAGGCTCTGGGAGTAACCGCGTTTGGATCATATCTTACGAATATTGGTTCTGTGAGAAATATTGGGCAGGAAATTGAAATTAGTTCACGCAACCTCATCGGTAAAGTTCAATGGACCACTTCAGTTAATCTAACACATAACACGAATAAGATCGAGGCACTGGGTCCGGGTCAAACCCAGATCATAATACCTAATGGTTTTACTGTATCAGACCAGATACTGCGTGTTGGTGCGCCATTGAATAGCATTTATGTTTTGAAAGTACTTGGATTTTTAACAGCGAAAGATATTGTTGACAATGTACCCCGTTACGGTAATGAACAACCTGGTGATTTTAAATTCGATGATCTTAATAAAGATGGTATAATAACTGAAGCTGATAAACAAATAGTAGGACATCCTAATCCTGATTATACATGGGGCATGACCAATACGGTGCGTTATAAAGGTTTTGACTTAAATGTTTTGATACAGGGTCAATGGGGTGGTCATATTTATTCACAGTTAGGCAGGGCCATTTCACGTCCGGGCCAGGGAAGATCTGATAATCATCCGGCATCTTATGTAGACAGATGGTATTCCGAAACAGACCAGGGTGAAGGCCGGTTCGGCAAAGCATATTCAACTTATAATAACCCGATAACTGCTGCAACTGATTGGTTATATTCATCAGATTACTTCAGAGTAAGAAATATCTCATTGGGCTATAATTTGAAAAGCCTTTTTAAATCCCAGACGATACACGAGGCAAGGGTTTATTTTACTTTGGAAAACTTTTTTGGTCATGATAAATATGTCAATGGCTTAAATCCTGAAGCAGCGAATACAACGGTAAGCACCAATGGTTCCTATCCGGAAGCGGGAGATTATGGAGGTATGCCGCTGCCAAAATCTTTGATATTCGGATTGTCATTTACTTTCTAATAACTCTAATCTAAATAGAATGAAAAAAATATCTTTTATTTTAATTATAGTGGTTGGCATCCTTTCATCATGTGATAAGGATCTGAACCAGGTGCCGATCTCAACGGCAACAACTCAAACTTTTTATCAACAGCCTAGTGATTTTATACAAGCAGTTAATGCAACTTATAATTCTCTGAGAGGTTATCCAGACAGGGCATTATTTCTTTCAGAAGTAAGATCGGATAATATCTATCCAACCAATGATGTTGGTCGTGATCCTGATCCCATTAATAATTTTGCGGTTGGAATAGCTCCAAATGTTTATGTTGAAGAAGCATGGAGTGCAAATTTTAGTGGAATATTCAGAGCTAATACTGTGCTCGAACAAATTGATAAAAATGGTACTTATGTTGGTTCAGTACCATTGGCTAACAGGTTAACAGCAGAAGCAAGATTTCTGCGTGCCTTTTTCTATTTTGATCTTGTTAAGTATTTTGGTAAAGTACCTCTTATTGATCACCCGGTGACTGCTCTTGAAGCAACTACTATTCAACGTAGCGCTGTTGGTGATGTATATGCATTTATCATTGCTGATCTTCAATTTGCAATTGCGAATTTACCAGCAAACTTTTCAGGTGTATTCCCTTCCTATACTGCAAGTGATGTTGGCCGTGCAAGTAAGTATGCTGCAGAAGCGTTGCTTGCAAAAGTTTATATGACTCGCTCAGGTCCGAATTATGGAATTGAAGGTCCAGGTATGGGATTAAATGAATGGGCTAATGCATTAACATTATTACAGGATATCATTTCTAATGGTGGTTTTGTTTTCAACGCTAATAATTATGTTTTCCCCGTACCTGCCACTGGTATTTTTTCTTATAGTAATCAAAGCCCAGCTGTCAATAAAGAGGCAATATTTGATATTATGTATTTAACAGGACAGAATCCTGTTCTTGGTGCTACCTTTCCATGGCAACTTGTTCCACAGGCATATTTTAATGCACTACCGACAGGTAACCCTACATTAGGCGGAGCATTGGGCACACCATCTGTATCAAACAATTTGCTGGCAGCTTATGCATCAAATGATACACGCAAGACACCTTTTTTTCATACAACAGCTTACAATAATTTAGGTACTATTGATAATCATGCATTCTTCAGAAAGTATTTAGATACAACTAAGATCCCAACAACAACCCGTTTTGATTGGGGTATTAATTTTATTGCTATAAGATATACAGACATCTTAATGCTGAAAGCCGAATGTATTTTGCATGGAGCACCCGGTGCTCAGACAGATGTTGATGCTATTGTTAACCAGGTACGAGCAAGAGCTGGACAACCTCCTGTTTCGAACGTCACACTTGCGCAATTGTTTGATGAGAGAAGAAGAGAATTTGCAGGCGAGGGTTTAAGATGGTTTGATCTGCAAAGAAGCGGCAACCTGATAACAATTATGAATGCATGGATAGCCGTTGAAGATTTGGCAGTACATAAAATGAACCAGGTAACGGCAAATGCTATCATCTATCCAATTCCACAATCACAGCTAGACGCTGCACCCGGTCTTTATTCTCAGAATCCCGGATATTAAACGACTTCATACAAGCAGTCAGTGAAGAAAATGGTGTGTCATTATTTTAAATGGCCACCATTTTTCGTGTACTGGATCGCAAGATGAAAACGATTTTTTTTCGATAATTCATTAATTGTACTTATCATTATTTAAAAACTATTCTACTTTTTAAATAATTCCGGTAACGATTGCGTAGATTTTTTGTGTTTAGATTGATTTACAGGACGCAGCATGATGGTTTTTGTCCGGTAGTGACTATTTTTAAACTGAGGATCAAAATAGGATCGTTTCATACTATTTAATTCTTAATTTTTCAAACATAAAACTGCTGCTATATGTCAAAACAAACTGCTATTTGCAGAAGTGTGTTCATGTTCGCACTTCTTTTTTTTCTCTCACTTACTTCATTTTCTCAAACTTCTTTTAAAGTATCCGGTAAAGTATTTGATGAAAACGGCAAACCTGTAGAAGGAGCCACGGTACAGGTAAAAGGTACCACCATTGCAACCTCAACTATTGCTGATGGTTCTTATTCATTGATGGCCCCTTCCGGAAATTCAAAACTGGTGATCACATCAGTTGGATTTACCCAAATGGAGATTGCTATTGATAACAAAGAGGAAGTGATCGTACACACTTCAAGCATTGCTTCATCATTACAGGATGTTGTTGTTATCGGTTACACAACAGTTAAAAGAAAAGATGTAACCGGTGCTGTTGGTGGTATTAATCAGAAGGATATCAAGTCTCGCCCGGTTGACAATGCATTGCAAGCCATGCAAGGTAAAGTTGCAGGTGTTGATATAGGTTCAAATGAACGCCCAGGTACTATTCCCTCTATTAATATCCGCGGTGTACGTTCTTTGACTGCATCAAATACACCATTATTTGTAGTTGATGGAATTCCTTTAATAACGGGTAGCATTGATAATATCAATCCCCAGGATATTGAAACAATTGATGTCCTGAAAGATGCTTCTGCCACTGCTATTTACGGATCTCGTGGCGCCAACGGAGTCGTTATCATTACTACAAAACAAGCGAAGGCAGGAAAAGTGACAGTAAGCATAAATAGTTCTTTTACTCTTGATCAATTAGTTGATAATACAGAAATGTTTAATGCCGCTGATTTTATTACTTTCCGTCGCTGGGCATATTATTATGCAGGGTTAAATACGACAACTGGAGTCAGCATTTATCCCCGGGGAGACCAACCGGATATAAATAGAGACAAAGTTTATTTTAGCCAAACTG
>JBIOVR010000427.1:0-2872 GCA_044867875.1 Chitinophagaceae bacterium | reverse complement strand
CCGGCATTACAACCGATCATGAATGCTTTACAAAAGACGAAGCATTAGATAAATTACAAAACGGAATGAAGATCATCATCCGTGAAGGAAGCGCTGCTAAAAATTTTGAAGCTTTGATCGATCTTCTGAATGATTATCCTAACCAAATGATGTTTTGCAGTGATGATAAACATCCGGATAGTTTGGTGCTGGGACATATTGATCAATTATGTGAAAGAGCAGTGGCTAAAGGAATAAATGTATATAAGGTATTACAGGCTGCTTGTATTAATCCTGTTTTACATTATAAGTTAGATGTCGGCTTATTAAAAGAAGGTGATTCTGCTGATTTTATTGTAGTAAAGGATCTGGAAAAATTTGAAGTAGTGAAAACATTTATTAATGGAGAACTTGTTGCGGAAAGTGGGAAATCGAAAATCGAAAGCAGGAAGTCGAAAGTGATAAATAATTTTTCATGTAGTAAGAAAGAAGTTAACGATTTTCATTACCTGCTGAATAAATACGGTGATGAAGAAAATATAGAACAAGTAAACGTCATTGAAGCATTGGACGGACAACTCATCACCAATAAATTATTAAAAAGTATTACAGAAGTAAGTGTTAGAAATGGCTTACTTGAAAGCAACCCTGGTAACGATATTTTAAAGATCGTTGTGGTAAATCGTTATAACGACACCCCTATTTCAAAAGCTTTCATCAAAAACTTTGGATTAAAGCAAGGAGCTATTGCTTCATCAGTTGCACACGATAGTCACAATATAGTTGCCGTTGGTGTTGATGATGAAAGTATTTGTAAGGCAGTAAACCTGGTTATAGAAAAAAAAGGAGGGGTAAGTGCGGTTGATAATGAGAAAGAAATGGTTCTTGCATTACCGGTTGCCGGCCTAATGAGTAATGAGGATGGCTATAAAGTTGCAGCATCTTATACAGCCATTGATGAAATGGTTAAAAAAGAATTAGGTTCTACCCTCTCATCGCCATTTATGACGCTTTCTTTTATGGCATTGCTGGTTATTCCACATTTAAAACTAAGTGATAAAGGCTTGTTTGACGGAGACAGTTTCAGTTTTGTATAAGGGATAATAACTTATTAAGAAGGCCTGTCAGTACTGACAGGCCTTCTTATTTCTACCTGGTGTAGATAGTTTAAAATAGTGGGAAAAATATTGCGCAAAAACTATCAGCCATCTTACATTTTAGGCGCAACCTGGTATCCGGCAATGCCGATTTTATCAAAAAAAAAATCTGGCATTCCGCTTGGATTATTTATATCGGAAATGATACTTAAAGTCAAAATGGCTTTTTATGAAAGGAATACCAATAACAACTGTAGAAACTAACACCATGCTTGCCGAAAGTCTTATTGAAGAGCATATAAACAATATGCATCATGCAGAAAAAACCTTTGGCAAAAAAGGCCAATTGAACGATGGTGTTTTATGGGAAAATTTTGAAAACTTTAGCTGGTGTTGCGAACACTCCCCTGTGAAAGGTACTATTGAGATCGGTTACTTAGATAATAGTAACAGTAATGTGAAACACATTAGTATCCCTGTGGAAACGAATTTTGGCGTTGTTTGCACAAAAGAAAAGGAGAAGAATTACAAAATTACCTGGAGTTATTCGCTTTCATGAACAGGATCAATTAGTTCTTAAAGGGCTTTTTCAAGAATTTTCACAAATCCTTTATAACCATTTTGAAGATTAAAGCATCATATAAGAAGACAGAAAGGAACAGACATCTGTGAATTAAAGGCAAGTGACATGGGAAAAAGATGTTTGTAACCCCTCAAGTCACTTGTTATGAAAAAGACTCTACGCATTAAAGCAACGATCGATGAAGAAGCCTTTCTTGAAGATATGGTGGAAAAATTAGCATTGCGTCATAATTACACTGGTATCAATAAAAGAAAAAAAGCAGGTGTTGGTGATGTTCTTGAAACTTCATCGACTGAAACTTATGTTAGCGGTACTATGGCCATAGAAACCAGGAATCAGCAGATCAATATGCCTTTTATCACCAGTTTTCTATTTACCTGCATACAAGAAAGCAAAGACACCTATAGTCTTGAGTGGGGCATTTCTATGTCCTGACCTTTTACTTCTACTGGCGAAATTATTCGCAGTTTTTCACCGGTCTTTTCCCGTCATTCACCGACATCTCCCCCCTTATTACCTCTCATCCATTGCCTGTTCTACATTGCCGTCATAGATTTGATAAAATTTACAACTATGACAGATATCCAGGATTCCCGCGAACAAAGACGGCAGGAAAGGCAAAAGAGAAGGGAAGAAAGAAGACAGCGTTGGGCAAACGGTGCCCAGGGTCAATTTGGTATAGTGAGCAGCAGGCACAGCAATGTATTGACAGGAGCTTTTATACTAATTATCGGCATTGTTGCTTTAATGAGAGCAACGATCCCCGATTTTCCTGACTGGGTATTCGATTGGCATACAGGACTGATAGCATTTGGATTATTTATCGGCGTACGTCACAATTTCCGCGGCGGCGCATGGCTTATTCTTTTACTTGTGGGCGGTATTTTTCTTTTAAAAGACATATTCCCTGAATTTTCATTTAAAACCATTTGGCCTATTGTATTAATAGTAGTAGGCGCATTTATTATCCTGCGGCCACGGCGCAGATGGAAATTTGATGGTACAAAAAGAACTGAAGGCGCAAGTGATTCATTTTTTAGTGAGGACGTTGATTATACAAAAGATGATTTTGTTGACACCACATCCATTTTTGGTGGAGCAAAAAAAATAATCATCTCAAAGAATTTTAAAGGCGGTGATCTCGTAAATATATTCGGAGGTACAGAACTAGATCTTTCGCAGGCCGATTTTACTGGCATGGCTGCTATTGAAC